>DASSAV010000149.1:0-2634 GCA_035699265.1 Rhodothermales bacterium | reverse complement strand
CATCAAGACGCCCATGCAGATGGTCGGCAAGAGCAGGGCGGCGTTTGCCCTGCTGCCCTTCTACTACGTTCCCGTCCTCCCCGTCGGCACCCTCCTGAACGCCATCGACGTGCGCCGCCGGAACGAGACCGGCACCGGCCTCATCGTGATTGCGCGGAAGGTGTGAGGGGCGTGTCCGGGTGTTCAGGAAGCAGTTAACAGTCGGCAGTGAGCAGTTGCTGGCTGATTGTGACCTAGTGAGCTGAATTGTAACGGATCTTACCGTTTTGTTCGTTGTCAGTGGTCAGTTGTTTGTTCATGGCCAATTGCACACTTTGCACACGAAACGGGTGTTTTCGAGGTGTGCACCGCAGGGGTGGGGCGATACAGTTTGTCAAAGAATCGGGCGGGGGGTGCAGCGGAGTTCTAGACCTATGTGGCGACATATGTCCTTTGAAGCAAGGCTATTTCTAGAACCTTGCTTCTGGCAGAGGGCACTCACGGGAGCAAGTATTCAGGTCCCCGTTCCGGTCAGTGCGGGGGCATGCTGCTGTTGAAGATGTCCCGGTGCAGCCGCCACTGTCCGTCCCGATCGAGTTTCCAGATCACGATGTACTTGCCGTGATCCAGGTGCTGGCCTTCCGGGCTCTCCATCACGTAACCCCCTTCTTCGACCGCCCGGTCGCCGTAGGCATGCACGTCCGCAGGCTTGAGCGTCAGGTTGACCCGGCCCTGCTGAAACATGCCCTGGAGGGCCTGCCGGATGGCGTCCCTGCCCTTGAGCGTCTCAGCATTCGGAACGAGCATCTGCCCATCTTCCGTATACAAGGATGCCACACCGTTCGCATCGCCTTTCGACCAGGCATCGGAGAACTGTTTGTCGGCCTCCTCGATTGCGGCGGCCACGTCGCCTGTGACGGGCATCGTGGGGGAGACCTGGGCGGTCACGATCTTCCAGTTGCCGTCGGCCTGTTTGCGCCAGATGAGCGTGTAGGTGCCGCTTTCCGCCGTCTGGTTGCCGGAAGCCCACAGGTGGTCCATGTCGTAATAGCCGGTCTGGTAGGCGAGATCCTGCCCGACGAGGCTGGCGACAGACTGGCTGCCGGCGATTGTACTGACCGGCATCGCCCTGGCCAGCCACTTTTCGTCGATCTCGTCCAGGCCGCGGAGCACGTCGCCCTGTAAGACGACGACGGCGTCCTCGGCGAACGCGGCACGGACGCTCGCCTTGTCTCCGCTATTCCAATCCCGGCCCCAGTTGTCGAGGATAGCCGAAATTTGTTGCGTGTCGCCTGCCGTGGCGGCCCACTGCTGGGCGTAGGCTGCCGGCGCGATACCGGCGAGGCAGATCAGAACGAGGGCTTGCATGGGTGCTTTCATGACGACCTCCATGGATGTTGGGGTTTGTACAGCCCTATGAAGGCGCAACTAACGTTTTCTTGCATTCGATTGCAAGGGGTCTGCTGGAAAATGTGCTCGAGTGTTCGGGTGTGGAGGTTTTGGAGTTGTAAGTTTGCATGCAAGGGGTCCGGCGTAACGCCTCCTCCATTTGTTTCACGTAGTACACGCCGGGCGTCTCGCCCCGGCCTGAACCCCCTGGATGAATGCTATGGACTGGAATGCTGTCAAGGACTGGTTTATCGGACTCGGCACGAAGTATGGCGTGAATCCGATCATTTTCGGCAGCATCTACGTGGGCGCTATCCCGTTCTTTACCCTGTCGGTGGCCTGGCTCGTCCGAAACGTCAGGCGAAAGCGCCCTATCACATTGCCTGTACTCTGCGCCTCGTTCTGCTTCGTTTCGGCCTACCTGGACCTGCTCGTGGCGGGGCACGACCTTCCGCTGTGGGTCTATGGCGTCCTTGCCGCCATGATCGTTTTCGGCGCCTACTCCACTGTCCGGAAGGTCAGGGCTCGGCTCGCTGCCAGGGAATGATGCTGTGGAGAATCTATGAGTCGAGGAGCCTACGAATCGAGGAGCCTACGAAACCGCCCCTTACCTTCACAGGCTCCTACTCACATAGGCTCGTGATCTCCTCTCACACCCAAACTCCCGCACATGGACTACGATCTCGTCGTCATCGGAGGCGGATCCGCGGGGCTGACGGCCTCCGGGCTGGGCGCGCAGGCCGGGGCGAAGACGCTCCTGGTGGAGCAGCATCGCCTCGGCGGCGACTGTACCTGGACGGGCTGCGTTCCCAGCAAAACGCTCATCAAGGCGGCGAAGGTGGCCTGGCAGGTCCGGCACGCCTCGAAATACGGCCTAACGGATCAGCCGCTCGCGCCCGGCACGCGCGGGGTGATGGCCCACCTCCGCCGAACCCGCGACGCAGTATACGAGGAGGCAGATCGTCCCGAGCGCTACGAGGCCTTCGGCGTGGAAGTCCGAACGGCCCGAGCCCGGTTCATCGACCCCCACCTCATCGAACTGGAGTCTGACGGCGCGGTGGAGCGTGTGTCCGCCCGCTACGTCATCATCGCCACCGGCGCTCGGCCCTCCATACCCCCCATTGAGGGCTTGCAAGACGTCCCGTACCTCACGAACGAGACGCTGTTCGAGTTGGACGAGCTGCCCCGGCGCATCGCCATCCTGGGGGCGGGGCCTATCGGTACCGAGATGGCGCAGGCGCTGAACCGGCTCGGCTCGGACGTTAC
>DASSAV010000148.1:0-8768 GCA_035699265.1 Rhodothermales bacterium | reverse complement strand
CCTTTCCCCCTCTCTCTCGAAGCCCTACCCATGCACGACATACTCCGACAGCAGCCGGTCCAGTGTCGTAGATAGGTCGTGGGCACGCCCGGCGTGGAGATCCGAGGTTTGCAGGACAGTCGACCGGGGCGCCGTGAGCCAGTGGAAACGCTCAGAAGGCGGCATTACACCGATAGGACCCGCGTCCCTTCCGCCCGAACAGACCCGCTCGTACGCCGCCACGTAGTCCTGCAGCAGGTCGACGTCGACATCCCGGCAGAGAAACGTGAGCCGGGTAAGATCCAGGTGGAAGCGCGAAGCGAGGTACCCCGCCGTCCGCGCGTGGATGACCACGCCTATATTGAGAAACGTGCAGAGATGCACCCGCGGCACCACACGGACCACCGCGTAGTCGTAATCGTGCCAGGTCCGAGTAGCAGGTTCACTCATCGCCGGTATGCCTTCATGGAAGGCTGTTCTTGGAGCAATGCCGCTTGAGCGTGTACGGCCTGTTCCACAAAGGAGCGGGGAGCCTGTAGCCGCCCGTTAAGATACGCCATGTACGCTTCCCGGTGGGACTCAGCAGTGGGAAAAGGCAGGATGCGGCCCTCCAGACGATCCATCAGGAGCGCATCCGGCACCGCCCCGATGGTCTCCTCGATCACCTCAGGGGACAACCGGCCGGCCATGCGCCGGTCCGCCTCCCACAGGTCACCCGCGAGCGGCAGGAGAACGTGGTCCTTGATAGGGGGAAAGGGCGACCGGATCCGGGCCTCGTTCACCGCCGGCCAGTTATGATGGAAGTAAAGAGCGGCTCCCTGGTCGATCAGCCACGGCTCCCGCTGCCAGATGAGGATGTTCGGGTTGCGCGGCGTGCGGTCGATATTGGTCGTGTAGGCGTCCAGCCAGACTACGTCCGCTGCAAAATCCGGCGTCACGAAGTCGGCCGACGCGAGCGGGTCGTACCCGAAAGCGCCGTCGAGATAGCGGTAGCCCACGTTGAGGCCGATACTGCCCTTCAGGATGTCCTGAATCTCCGGGTCGCGCTCCGTGCGGCCAAACGTCTCGTCGAGTTCGACCAGCGCGATCTCAGGGGCAGGGAGCCCCACGCGCCGGGCCAGCAGCGTTACGATGATCTCTGCGACGAGGGCTGGAGCACCCTGCCCCGCGCCGCGGAACTTCGTCACGAACAGTCCGCCCTCCTCCGTGTCGAGCACGGCCGGCAGAGACCCGCCCTCTCGCAGTGGCGTGACGTAGCGGGTCGCAGTATGGATCGGGAGTGTCATGCGGCTGCCGGGGGCACCGGGTTCAGCGTGCTCTGAAACCAGACAGCACGCGCCCATGCGCGCCCTCCTCAGTAGAAGCGCGGGAGTTGAACGATGTCGAACCAGAAATGCCCCAGCGCCTTGATGGCCCGGCAGAGGCCGTCAAACGTGATCGGCTTGGTTACGAACGCATTCACGCCCAGGTCATACAGGCGGGACACGTCCTCTTCCTCCTGCGAAGTCGTGAGTGCCACCACGGGAATGCGCCGAAACTCCGGGTCGGCCTTGATCTCCTCCAACGCCTCTCGCCCGTCCTTGCGGGGCATATTGAGGTCCAGCAGGATCAGGTCCGGGCGCGGGGCATGCGCCGGATGGGCATACACGCCGGTGCGGTTCAGGTAATCCAGCAACTCCTCGCCATCCTCGACACAGTGGATGGTATTGGCCAGCCGGCTTTCCTCGAACGCCCGCATGGCCAGCATCCGGTCGTCAGGGTCGTCCTCTGCCAGCAAAATGAGCGCAGGTTGATGCTCGGGTCTGTACAACAGATGCCTCTCGGGTTACGTACTGAACGAGGCTGTACGGGCTGGCCGGACCGGACGAGCAGACGTACAGGGTTGACGAAGCACGGCGATCAAGCCGGTGTGGCACTGGTTTTACACGCTCGATTGGCCCACACGCAAACGAGTTGTTACAAAGATACAACGTCGTAGTTGCTGAGGAAAGCGGTTCGTGTCGCCAACTGCCTCCCGGCCGCCAGACTTGCCCGAGAATCGCTCGATTCGCTTTGATTGCTCCCGTGGTCCGTCGGTTTATTATCTTGCGTCGTACGAACCTCAATCATTAT
Organism: Rhodothermales bacterium; assembly: GCA_035699265.1. Taxonomy (GTDB): domain Bacteria; phylum Bacteroidota; class Rhodothermia; order Rhodothermales; family DASSAV01; genus DASSAV01. The sequence goes on along the minus strand of DASSAV010000148.1, from coordinate 6,677 downwards.
CTGAACAGAAGCAATGCGGTACCGGCGATTCGGGCGAACGGGGTGGCAGGTAAGTGAAATTGGCTATGGCATGTGGGGCATGGCCGGCTGGACGGGCTCGGAAGACGAGGAGTCCACGGCCTCACTGCAAAGAGCCGTAGATCTCGGCTGCAATTTCTTCGACACTGCGTGGGCGTATGGGGACGGCCGTAGCGAGGCGCTGCTCGGCAGGCTCGTCCGCGACAACCCCGATACCAGAATCTACACGGCCACGAAGATACCGCCGAAGAACAGGCAGTGGCCCAGCCGTCGCGAGTTCTCTCTGGAAGAGGTCTTCCCACCCGACTATATCGAGCAGTACGTCCACAGCAGCCTGAAGAACGCCGGAATCGACCGGTTCGACCTCTTCCAGTTCCACGTCTGGGAGGACGCCTGGCTGGACGATGACCGCTGGGTAAAGAAGATGGACGACCTCCGCTCGCAGGGGCTCTTCGATGCCGTCGGTATCAGCATCAATCGGTGGGAGCCCTGGAATGGTATTCGTACCGTGCGGAGCGGACTGGTGGACGCCGTCCAGGTGATCTACAACATTTTCGACCAGAACCCGGAAGACGAGCTGTTTCCGGCGTGCGAAGAGATGGACGTCGCGGTGATCGCGCGGGTGCCGTTCGACGAAGGCACGCTTACAGGAACGTTGACGAAGGACAGTACTTGGCCCGCGGGAGACTGGCGCAATACCTATTTCGTCCCGGAAAACCTGATCCCTAGCGTGGAGCGCGCAGATGCCCTGAAGCCGCTCGTCCCGGCAGGATCGTCCCTGCCTGACGTGGCGCTCCGGTTCATCCTCAGCAACCCCACGGTCAGCACCATCATCCCCGGCATGCGCAAGGTCGCGCACGTGGATGCCAACATCGCCGCCAGCGGCAGCGGTCCGCTGCCGCTGGACTTGCTCGACGAGTTGAAAGCCCACCGGTGGGACCGCGAACCCACCGCATGGTCGCAGTGATCTAGCCGTTCACCCGGTCAGTCCGAGAGCTGGCCCCGGAGCGCACCGCCGGGAAAGGCCGGGTTATGCACGTTCACGTAAAAGTCTGCGGGGTTGTCGAGAATCCGGTTGATAAGATCCTTATCCACGCCCTGAACACAGCCGTTTAGCCCCGAGCTGACATCGAAGGGAACGACGACCGCCCCGGCCACCCCCGGATCACCCTCGTGGATGTGAGCCGCCGTGATGGCTTGGACGCCACTCACCGTGATGTTGAAGCAGACTTCACCGGATCCGGCGTCCAGGGTGATTTCCGCAGCCCCCGATCCGTCGGGATCGCCGGGAGGCACTTCTGTATTGCCGCCGGTCAACGTCGCGTTGAGGGTTGCCGGGCTGTCGTCGTTGCTGTCGCAGCTGACGAAGAAAAATGCCATGAAGGCAAGTACGAGTAAGGGTGCGCTTCGACGCATGGCTGGTCTCCTCATAAGTGGTAAATGCACGAGGGTGGGAGAGGGACCCTCCGCAACACAGTAGAAGCGAAGGCGTGGTGAGCAATAAACGAAAAATATGTTGTAACAAAAACCGGGTACGATTTTCTGCCCTATGCAGGCTGGTTAAGTTGACCATTAGCTGTGGGCAGTGAACAGTTGTGTTTGCGTGTTCAAGCGAGATTCCGATGCGGCGCTGGGGAGATGAGGTGATGTTTGTAGAGGGTGTTTGCACGCCTGGAAGGACTCTTCCCGATGGGCGAATGAGCACCGGGGCCGAACAGTAAGCAGAGAGACCCCGATGGCGGTTTGCCATCGGGGTCTCATCCCATAGATCCGCTTTTCGTCGTCAGCTCGCCTCCTCGAAAGGATAGACGTCCTTGAGCAAGCCTTGCAGCTTCGTCCGCCCCCGGTTGATGCGGCTCTTCACGGTGCCCATCGGCAGCCCGGTAATCTCGGCGATTTCCTCATAGGCAAGCTGCTGAATATCCCGCATAATGACCACCTCACGAAAGGAGGGAGGGATCTGACGGAGCGCGTCCTGGATGTAACGATCCTGAAGCTGGCTCTCGGTATACTTGTCAGGCGAGAAGGTCTCGTCCGGGATCGCCATTTCGTACTCCTCATTTTCCCGGTTCACCGACTGGATGGAGTGCATCCGGCGCCGTTTCCGTTTCCGGTATTCTGAGCGAGCCAGGTTGCCCGCAATCGTGTAAAGCCACGTCGAAAACTTGGCGATCCGCTGGTACGAATGCCGGTTGCGGTAGACGCGCAGGAACGTATCCTGCAGCAGATCCTCGCAACGGCGCGAATCTCCGAGAAAACCGTAGAGGTAATGCTTGAGGCGCTCCGAGTACCGGTCTACGAGGATGTTAAAAGCCTCGACCGTACCCGCCTGGAAGAGCTCCATCAGATCCTCGTCACTCATGTCCTTGAGCGACTGGCTGCGGTCTGTCGTAATTTCTCGCTGGACCGTCGCACCTTGTCCGGTAAAGGCATCCACCTCCGGCACTGGCTGCTTGTCCATCGTTTCTTTATCGTCTATCACGTTGATCCTCGATCTGTATTATGTCAAGCCAGAACCACACGGTCCGGTCCGGTGAACGGGCTTGCCCTCGAAGGCCGTTTCGGGATGGCTTACCCGCCCCTATCTTGCACGGAAAACCGCGCCGTGTCGTTCCGGCACGTTTATCGTCTTCACTGTAGGGAAACTACGCAGCATAGACCGAAAATATGGGGCGCGGGGCCATTTATTACGAATCGTTCAAAGCCGTGCGATTTTAGAAACACATCTTATGCAAGGGGCGCCGTACTGCCCGTGCATGAGAAGGAACACGTTTGAGACAAAGAGTGAGCAAATGGATACGCCAGGGAAGTTCATGCTTCGTGGTTTCGCGAGGTCGGCGATGCTGCTCGTCATCATGGGTATGACGGGGATGGGTTCGAGCGCTCGTGCACAGCCGGGGGTTACCGGCAGGACCGCAAGTGACGCCAGCCCTATTTCTATCGTAATACACGGCGGCGCGGGGTCGATCCGGCCCGGCCAGATGACGCCGGAGCAGGAGCAGGCATACAGAGACAAGCTGACCGAAGCCCTGAAGGCGGGATATTCCGTGCTTCAGCAGAACAGGAGTAGCCTGGATGCTGTAGAGGCGGCTATACAGGTCATGGAGGCCTCGCCGCTGTTCAACGCCGGAGTAGGCGCCGTACTGACGAACACCGGCACGGTAGAGATGGACGCCTCCATCATGGACGGCCGTACCCACCAGGCTGGGGCCGTGGCGAGGATCATGCACGTAAAGAGCCCGATCGCTCTCGCGCGGTTGGTCATGGAAGATTCACCTCACGTGATGATGGTGGGGGATGGGGCAGAGGCCTTTGCGAAAGAGCATGGGATCGAACTCGTGCCCAACGAATATTTCCAGACGGATCGGCGCAAGCGCCAGCTTCAACAAATGCAGGAGGAAGAGGAGGAGAAGGGGGCCACGGGCATGCGCTTTCCGGAGAATCCGGAAGTAGGCGGCATGAGCAAGTTCGGGACGGTAGGCGCCGTCGCCCTCGACCGCGCGGGGAATCTCGCGGCGGCCACATCCACTGGCGGGATGATGAACAAGCGCTTCGGAAGGGTAGGGGACTCGCCGATCATTGGCGCCGGGACCTATGCCGACAACGAAACGTGCGGCGTCTCCAGCACTGGCTATGGCGAATACTTCATGCGTGGTGTCATCGCATACGACATCTCGGCGATGATGCGTTATGCAGGCTTGCCGCTCGCGGAGGCCGCCAATGCTGTGATTCACGGCAAGCTCACGCAGGCAGGCGGCACCGGCGGCGTCATTGCGATGGACCGGCAGGGCCACATCGTCACGCCTTTCAACACGGACGGCATGTTCCGCGCCTATATCGATACGGCGGGCAATACAGTCGTGAAGATGTACCGCGACGAAGGAGAATGACCGGTCCGCCAGCGAGAACAGAGACGAGAACGGATTCGCGCACGATGATACACGGCCTCCCCTCTTACATGACGTATTCCCAACGCTTCCTCGTTTCCATCTGCCTGGTTCTATTGTGCTGGGCCACATTCGGAAATCCTGAAGTGATCGCCCAGGGATCCGCCGTGCCGGATTCTGTGCTGCTGTGGCCGGAGGGAGCGCCGATGGCTGTGGGCGATACGCCGACGGATCGGCCGCTGCTCTATCTTTACCCCGCGCCGGAAGAAACCGCAAACGGAACCGCCGTCGTCGTTTTTCCAGGCGGTGGATACGTTCACCTGGCCATGGACCACGAAGGGCGGCAGATTGCCCGCTGGCTCAACGGCATGGGCATTTCGGCCTTCGTCCTACGTTACCGTCTCGGCGACCGGTACGATCACCCCGTCCCGCTACTCGATGCGCAGCGCGCCGTGCGGTGGGTTCGGTACCAGGCTCGACGGAACGGCGTCGATCCCCGGCGCATCGGCATCTGGGGGTTCTCGGCAGGCGGGCACCTGGCCTCAACGGCAGCTACGCACTTCGATGGCGGCGACCCTGCGGCACAAGATCCGATAGACCGGGTTAGCTCCCGCCCTGACTTCCTGATCCTCGCCTACCCGGTCGTCACGTTCGAGGAGCCCTATGCCCACGTGGGCTCGCGAAACTACCTCATCGGTGAGCACCCCGATCCGAAGCTGATCGAGGAGCTGTCGAACGAAAAGCACGTCACGGCGCAGACGCCCCCCACGTTCATCTTCCATACCGACGACGATCCCGTCGTGCCCGTCGAAAACAGCATTCTCTTCTATATGGCGCTGAAGAAGGCCGGCGTGCCGGCGGAAATGCATATTTACGCCCACGGCCCCCACGGCGTCGGTCTAGCACCCACCGACCCGGTGTTGTCGTCCTGGGGAGATCGGCTGAGGGACTGGCTACAGGTAATGGGACTGCGCCCGCCGGTCGATGGGTCAGTTCGAAGTACGTACTGAGTACCGGTGGTCAGTTGCCAAAGGAGCCGCTTCTACCCGGCAGACAGCGTTACTCAGTCGCCAGTACCACCGAGCCCGATGACGTATAGGCGTCCAGCGTTGGGCCGCCCCCGTTGATGCTGCCCTCTGCCTGGTCGGGTTTGATCGTGCCCTGAAAGCCCATGCCCGAAGCCTCCACACGGACCTCTTCTCCTCTCAGCAGGAGGTTGGCGGGCAGGGCGTGCGGTGCGGAGATCCGGATGTTTCCGTCTTCCGCTCGCAGGTGTACTTCGGCGGGCTTCAACAAACTGACGTCGATCTGTCCGGACGCTGTGTGCGCCCGCAACGGTCCATCCACACGCGCCAGGTGAATATTGCCGTCCGATGTCGCTACGTCGGCCTGCCCGGTGCTGAGGGCCTCGGCCGTCACGTCGCCGTCCGACGTACGAAGCGAAACCACGGCGCCGTCCACCTGGCCGAACTGGATGTTGCCATCGGACGTGGCTGCGTCGACCTTTCCGTGCAGGCGCTCCGCGCCGATGTTGCCGTCAGACGTATGGAGTACGATGGATGTACCTGTCCCATCCGCGACGTGGATGTTGCCGTCCGAGGTGACGAGGGAAATTGACGTACCTTCGAGACTGCCCGTGGAGATATTGCCGTCGGAGCTTTTCAAGGACACATTCGGGCCGCTCAGATCCTCGGCCGAAACGTTCCCATCGGAGGTTGCTACCGTAACCGTACCCTGGAGCGACCCGAGCGACACATTGCCGTCCGATGTCACCAGGCTTGCGTTGAACCGTTTCGGAATGCGGGCGCGAACCGTGATCTCGGCGCCGCCATCGTTTCCGAACGAGATGTGGCCGTTGCGGCCGTCATCCGTCGTGATGCGGAGGACGTTACCCGACTGCTCCACCTGGAAGCGGAGCGTTTCGTAGTATCGCCGTGCCCGGTCCATGTCTCGCCCGCTCAGGGTCACCGTGACCTGCGCGTCTTGAGAATCGCCCGTCTCCACAATGAGATTCGAATCCCCGACCCGCACCTCCAGGGTACCTCCGGGCTGTACCGAGTAATGGCGGTCGATCATGACCTCATCCCGGCCGTCGAATGGACTGGCGGCGAGTGCCTCACGGGCATGCCAGTTGAACGACCAGTTGCGCCAGTCGCGGTGGTGGGCGTGAAGGACAAACAGTGCGCCCGCGATGAAGCAGGCGAGAATGAGGCGGCGGATCATGGCTTCTTCGGGGTGATCTGTCGGGAAAGACCGTTCAGGCGCCAGATACGAAGCGGGGGGAGCGCATCATCCAGCATTACGGCAGGCGCCTGAGAAGGTTACACCTCGCGCAACGTTGCGCCGATTCCCTGCCCGAGTCTGCGTACAGCGACGGGGCGGCACTCGGGAGTCACCCAACGAGCAAGGCCAGAACGCGCGTCCCAACCAGAATGCCGATGACGATCAGAGTAACGATGCTCGCAACCGTAACCAGTTCTGCAATGCGGTTGGATCGCGCCTTCTTCGGAGTGTCCAGCAGGCGTTGAATGTGGTGCGACCGGGTCTTTGACGGCTTATTCATTTGCTTCATCTTGTGCCCTCGATAGCGTCGGATCAGTTGGAAGACTATCGCCCTTGTCAGCCCGTGGTTGGCTCCGAACGGCTGCGCAGATACAACTCTCCCGCTACCCGCTTGATTTCTTCCATCAAGAAATCACAGACGGGTTTCCCGTAGGCGTTGTCTGCCGCAAGCGATGCGTCGGGTAGGCTGACACTGAAGCGCCCGCACCG
>DASSAV010000147.1:0-9989 GCA_035699265.1 Rhodothermales bacterium | reverse complement strand
AAGATGCTACTCGCGAAGTAGCTGGTGAAGTAAGCACGGTGAAGTTCGGCAGGGGTGCGGGCGGCAGTTCACCGCCCGCACCCCTAACCGGGCCGCAGCGTGATTGACGAGTGACGAATGGAAGCAGTTACCGGAAATAGGAAGTCGGCAGTCACAAGTCGGCGGTCATCGGTCGCGAAGCCCATGCAAGCCGCCGTGCTGGAAGCGCCGCGGCGGTTCGCGCTGGTGGAGAAGCCCGTACCCGAGATCGGCAGCACCGACATCCTCGTCCGCTCGGAAATCTGCGGCCTGTGTACCTCCGAACTGGACATCTGGGAAGGCAAGAACAAGACCATTAAGTACCCCCGCTTCATGGGCCACGAGGTTTCGGGATACGTGGAAGCGGTCGGCAGCCGCGTAAAGGACTTCCGCAGAGGCGACCGGGTGGCGACCTACTCGGAAGGCCAGGGATTCGCGCAATACACCGCCGTCCCGGCCGCGTGGGCCGTCAAGATCGCAGACGACGTGCCGTTCGAGCATGCTCTTGGCGAGCCGATAGCCTGCTCCATCAACGGGGTGCGCAAAGCTACTCCGCAGCTAACGGACAGCGTTGCCATCGTAGGCTGTGGATTCATGGGGCTCATCATGCTCCAGGCGTTCCGGGCGGCAGGCGTCGGCTTGCTGATCGCCATCGACCGAAGGGAAAGCGCCCTGGAGCTGGCCCGCCGCTTCGGCGCCACCCATACGATCAATCCCGCAACTGAAAACCCGGTCAGGGCCGTGCGAAAACTGACGGACCGAAAAGGGGTCGACATCGGCGTAGAAGGAGCGGGCATCCAGCAGACGCTGGACCTGACCACCAAGCTCGTCCGCATGGAGGGCAAGCTCGAGGTCTTCGGCTTCCATCAGGGCAAGCGCCGACGGGTGGATTGGGGCTACTGGAATTGGATGGCCTTCCAGATCATCAACGGCCATACGCGAAGCCAGCACGTCTACGTCGAGGGCATGCGCATCGGCTTCAAGATGATGGAAAACAGGCAGCTCGACATGGAGCCGCTCGTTACCCACAGATTTCCCCTCAGCGACATCAACCACGCCTTTGAGACCGCCTCCTCCAAGCAGGAAGGCTTCGTAAAAGGGGTCGTAACGTTGAATACGTGACCGTTAGCAGGGTCGCGCTCCCGGTAGGATAATTAGCTTAACCGCAATCATGGTGTACAGATTGGTAGGGCGATGGAGCAGCGCATCGGGCGTTGCATTGCTGTTGGTCGCAATGTGGACGTTCGGGGCCGGTCCGGCCTCGGCCCAGACGCGCGGCAAGATCGCCGGGAACGCCGTCGATGCCGAAACCGGGGAGACCCTCCCCGGCGTCAGCGTCGCGGTCGAGGGCACGACGCTCGGCGCGCTGACGGACATGGCAGGCGACTATGTCATCGCCAACCTGGATGCCGGCACTTATACCATCCGCGCTACCTATATCGGCTATACGGACGTAGTCGTGCAGAACGTACAGGTGAACCCGGACCGCACCACCCGCATCGACCTGGAACTCCACCCGATGACGGTCGAACTCGGCAACGAGGTCGTCGTCACGGCCACCCGCCCATTGGTGGAGGTCGATAATACCAGCTCCTCGGTCCGCTTGCAGTCTGAAGAAGTAACGTCCCTGCCGACGTCCGACCTGACCAGCGTGCTCACCACGCTGCCGGGCGTAAACTTTGAAAATGGCCAGATGCTGATTCGCGGCGGGGGGATGGATCAGGTGGCCTTCGTGATCGACGGCGCCCGCGCGCGAGACCCGCTCACACAGGCTCCCTTCACGAACATCAACCTGGGCGCGATCCAGGACGTCGAGGTCATCACGGGCTCCTTCAACGCGGAGTACGGCGAAGCGCAGTCGGGCGTCATCAATGTCATAACGAAGGAGGGCGGCGATCACTACGAGGGGTACATCGACACGCGCTATACCCCGCCCGGAAAGAAGCACTGGGGCACCTCATTCTATGATCAGAGCTCTCCGCTTTACTGGGAGAACACCCACGCTCGCCACCTGGAGTGGTGGATCGAGTACCCAGACCAGTGGCTCGACCCCGAAAACCACCTGGGCAGCGACCCGAACAGCATCTGGACGCCGGAGCAGGCCTACCAGAACTATCTGGATAACCACCAGCCGCTCCACGACTACCTGGATACACCATCGTACTCGGTAGAAGCCGGGTTTGGAGGGCCGATACCGGGCCTGAAGAACCTGGGCTTCTTCGGCACCATCAAAAAGCAGTCGCTGGCTCCGCTGTACGGCAATGCGTTTCGGGGCACAGGCGACGTGACCAACGGATCGCTGAAGCTCTCGTATCAACTGGGGCACGGCATGAAGCTCGTCGCCTCGGGTTTCTATGGCAACGATAAGACCGGTTGGGGTTTCTACCCGGACAACTTCTGGGCGTTGACCTACGGCGTGAGCGGCCGCTACGCCTACTATGATTTCCCGGGCTTCCCCTACTCCCAGACGGACGGCGAAACCCTGACCTTCTCCCACGCCCTGAACGCGAAGACCCTCTACCAGGTGCAGTTCTCCCGCGTCCAGGCGACGCGGGACGTCGGCACCTTCCCCGGCGACAGCCTGGGCTTCGAGGTGAACAGCGCTACCCCGGACCTGGTGCATCCGCTCGACGAAAACGGGAACGAGATCACCTGGGCCTCTGGCATCCCCATCGGATACCACACCACCGGCTACTTCTTCAAGTATGGAGACAGCAATGTCGAGTGGAAAGGTGAGGGCTACGTCTCCAGCCAGATCACGAAATTCCTCCAGGTCAAAGCAGGCTTCGAGCACAGCCAGTACGTGCTCGACCACTACAACTTCTTCAAGCCCGAAAACCTCGACAGCGCCATCTACCGGCCCTACCAGGGAGCGCTATACGCCCAGAGCAAGCTTGAACTGGGCGGCATGATCATCAACGCGGGTCTGCGGCTGGACTACTACAATCCCAACGATACGGTCTATACCGACCTGTTCGATCCCTTCGGAGGCGAAAAGGAAAAGACGCACCTCTACGCGCAGCTCAGCCCCCGCATCGGCATCTCCCACCCGATCGACAGCAGGACCGCCCTGCACTTCTCCTACGGTCACTTCTTCGAGCGCCCGGCCTTCAACCAGTACGGTGAGGTCTTCGGTAGTGCAAATGGGAATCTCAACACCGTCATCGTACCCGACGCGACCCTCCCCTTCGTGCTCGGCAACCGCAGCCTGCGCCCGCTGAAAACGATTGCCTATGAGGTGGGCATCGAGCGCAATTTCTGGAACTTCTTCGTCCTGGACCTCACGGCCTACTATAAAGACAGCCGAAACACCATCCGGACGGTGACCATCGTGACCGACCAGGGCACCTACACGACCAACGGCAACGGAGACTACGCCGACAACCGGGGCATCGAGGTCTCGCTCAGCAAGGTCCCCTCCACCTACAAGTGGGGGTCCATCTGGGGATACGCGAACTTCTCCTCGCGCGTCGGCATCTTCGGGCGCAGCGGCGCCCCGAGCGTCATCCGGGAGCATGGGAACCCGCAGTTTCCGCCAACTGGCGACTTCATCGCGCACACCAATCCGATCTTGAAGATCGGCGGCTCCTATAAGAGCCCCGATTGGAATGGAATCATCGGCTCAGTGCTCGCCAACATCCGTGTTTCGGCCGATTACCGGGCCAGCTTCCCCAACAAGGATCTGTTTCAGGACATCCTCGTCGTCAACGGCGAGAAACACCTGCGCCCGGTCGACACCAACCTGGATCTCCGGCTGAAGAAGGACATCGACCTGCTGAATCAGGGCATTCACATCAGCCCCTACCTGGAGGTCTCTAACCTCCTGAACACCAAGTGGCTCAACCTGAGTGCCGTCCAGCGTGCCTCGCCCGAAGATCAGCAACAGGTGGTCGACAGCGGCTTCCAGGAAGTCCCGCAACGCGATACCAACGGCGCGCCGATCATGCAGACTGCCCTCTACCGCAACCTGCCCCGCTCCATCCTCTTCGGCGTCACCCTGAACTTCTGAATACGTCTCGATAAATGGGCCAAACTGAAAGAGAAGCAGAACGAGCTCCTCTCCTACTCAATGAGGAGGGGATACAGGGGTGGTTGGTGCTACTCCCCTCCCGGACAGGACCTGTTCCGGACTTGATCCCGGAAGTTGCCTCGCCAGAGCGTTTCAACTTCTCCCTTGAGGGAGGTGGCCCGCCAGGGCCGGAGGGTGTTGTGCTTCCGTACACCTCTCGCTCCCTCCATAGCAGGGTTGCCACAGATAACACTGGACGTCCGGTGCATGCATTCCCGACCCCGCCCCTCTGAGAAATGATTGAACGATAACCGATGAATCGATCCTTAAGAAAAGCGGCACGGAGCATCAAAGAACTGCGGAAGCCTGCGCTTTGTGTAGTGCTTCTGGCTGCACTTTGTATCCCCGACGCCAGCGCCCAGGTGCTCGGCGAGTCCTACATCCATCAGCGGGGCCGCATTTGGGAAGAAATCTGGAACACGGGCCTCATCGGAGACGGAGGAGCCTGGGATTACTTGACCTCTGCCCCCCTCGGCATGTTTCCCGGCTTCGAGGGCTACTCCCATCCCGTCGGTAATGAGTTCAATGCCGTAAATACCTTCTCCAACGCCAACTTCCACAATTTCCACAGCGGCATCGAGATCGCGGTCAAGGGCATCCAGGTTCCCGACGTACCCCCCGGGAACAGGCCGAAGAACCAGCCCTACGCTTTGTTCTCCTCGGGCATGGAAGACGGTGCGGTCGGGATAGAGTCGATCCGCAAGCCCACGACCATCATCCAGAACTACATGGAGGAGCCTGATTTTAATCCGCTCCTGGCCGAAGAGATGACCGAGGCCACCTGGAATACCAACGTGGGGATCACGGTCACGCGGCGCAGCTACGTGTGGAGCTACCCGGGCTACAGCGACTTCATCATCTACGATTACGTCTTCAAGAACACAGGCCAGATCGTATCAGACTATACCGGCGCGGTCGTTCCCAACACCCAGGACTTCCAGCAGACGCTGAACGACGTCTACTTCGCCTTCCATTCTGCCATCTCGGTCTCGACGAAGAGTACGATCAATTTCCATAGCGAGCTCACAGCCGTCCAGGCGGGCGCCTTCGGCTGGAAACCCCCGTACCACGACTACTACCACATCTTCGACGACGGCGCGCTCGTCTTCTCCACGAACTACAACGGCGGCGCCAGGCCGACGCCATTCGATACCTACCCAATTAAGGAAGACTCTCTCTGGACGCGGTTTTTTGGGCACGAACTCGAAAGTCCGGCGGCTTACGGTTGGGAGGTACTCTCTGCCGCGTCGCTCGACGGGTCCGGCCCGCGTACGTCGCCTGCACCGGACGTACTCCGGATCGACACGCACAAGGGCGGCACGTTCGACGGAGCGAGTCTGGACCTGGAGTTCTTCAACTTGAGTAAGGGTACTTCCGAACAGACGCTCTACAAGTTCTTTACGACGCCGAGCGAGGTGAGCGACCCCGGTACCGGCAACAACGACGGCACTCGTTTCAACTTCTATACCCAGTCCTACGGCCCCTATACCCTGGCACCCGGCGATTCCGTCCGGTTCGTCATCGCCGAGATCGCGGGCGTGATGGACTACAAGGAGGTGAATGCGGGCGACCCTGACGGTCATTTCCCGGACAGCACCATCGCCGCCATTCAGCGCAACGCCGAGTTGGCAAGAAACGCCGTAGCCTGGGGCCTCGGTGCCGATGTAAACGGTGTCCCGCTCGCCGCCGACGCCCCCGAGCCGCCCCCCATGCCGCAAACGGACGCCGTGAACGCCTCCGAAGGCATCGAGAAGGCAGCCATCGCTGTCACCTGGGACAACATAGCCGAGACGACCACCATAGCCGACGGATCCGGAGCCGCATTCTACAGCGGCGCCGAGGATCTTGACGGTTATCGCGTCTACCGCTCGCAGGACTTCCAGTACGACCCGGCCGGCGGCGATCCAGTCTTTCGCGGGGCTGCGTGGACGCTGTTGAAGGACATCCCGAAGGCGGAGATGAGCCAGTACTGGGATGAGGAGCTTCAGAAGTACAGTTATGTGGACGAGACGGTCAAGTTCGGCCAGCGATACGGGTATTACGTAGCCGCCTACAACGACGACCCCGGCACCTGGACCTCAGCCAACAATACGCAGGTGAACGATCTGCCGACGCTCGAAAGCGGCAGCGCCCGCCACAGCGCGGCCACTTCAGCCGTAGCCGGTCCGGTCACGTCGCTTGATGTCTACGTCGTGCCCAATCCGTACGTGTTCGGCGACGCGGACCGCTCGTTCGGGTCGAGCGCTACCCACCGAATCGAATTCCGTAACCTGCCGGAGCGGGCGACAATCCGCATCTATACGGTATCGGGCGACCTGATCCGCACCATTGAGCACGGGCCGGATGAACGCGGCAACCTGTTCGGCACGGCCGTATGGGATCAGAAGAGCGACTCCGGGCTCCAGGTGTCGCCCGGCCTCTATATCTACCACGTCGAATCCAGGACGGAAGGCGTGTCTGGAGGAGTGACGGGCAAGCTGATGATCATTCGGTGAGGTGCGCGAAATGAGAGATAACACACGCAATCAGGGTCGTATGATGGATGCCCCCGTTCTCGCCTTCCGGAATAAGCCCCCGGACAACCGCAACCACCGGTGGGGCCGGTTGGCGCTCGTGATGATCCTCTCGTGGGGGATCGTCTCGCCCGCGCTGGGGCAATCGGCGCTTGACCCCAACCCGGACTTCAACAAAGGCGGGCGTACCGCCTTTCAGTTCCTTAAGATCGGCCTCGGAGCGCGCCAGGCCGCAATGGGTGAGGCCAGCATTGCCGTCGTCGAAGATGTAAACGCTGCCTTCTGGAATCCAGCCGACATCTCCGGCATTCGGAATATGGAAGCGTCCTTTTCCTATGCGAAATGGCTCGGTGATATGAACTACGTGGCCGGGGCCGTCGGGTTGACCAGGCGCGGCATCGGCACGTTCGCCCTCAGTGTAGCCTCTCTGGACTACGGAGATATTGTCGAGGCCGTCGCCAGTAAGCCAGGCGACGCCCGCACCGGTGATATGTTCACAGGAGGCGACTTTATGCTGGGCCTGACCTATTCCCGCATGTTCACCGACCGGTTGTCCATCGGCGGCACCGCCAAATACCTGCACGAATCCCTCTGGAACTATGGTGCAGGCACCTTCGCCTTCGACGTGGGCACGATGTACGATCTGGGCTTCAAAGGTCTGCACGTCGCCATGGCCTTCCAGAACTTCTCCGGGTCGGTGAACTGGCGGGACAGCCTGAGCGATCGCGTTGAAGGCTACGACCTGCCGCTCGTCTTTCGCATCGGTGTTTCCACGGCCCTGATAGGTCCGGACAATGCCTTCATCAATGCCGGGGGAGGGCAGCATCTCGTCGTCAGCGCTGAGGCCATCAATTCGAATGACTACAGCGAACGCCTCCACCTGGGCGCGGAGTACACCATAGCCGACCTTATTTCGTTTCGCGGTGGCTATCGGATGAACTACGCCGAAGGCAACTGGAGTGTGGGCGCAGGCCTGCACCCGCACGTGGCCGGGGTGGATATGCGCGTGGATTACGCCTACGTCCATTATCAATTCCTCGACGCCCCCCACCGCCTCACCGTGAGCCTGGCGTTTTAGCTCTTTGTCAGTGGTCAGTTGTCGGTGGTTTCTCATACTGTTAGGTCCAGCCGGAGCCTCCCACAACCGAGTACACCGGATACGTCAACAAGGAATACCCTATACGGACCACTGACAACCAGCACTTACAGTCAACAACAAACAACTGACCACTGACGACGAACCAATAAATGGCCTACAAGGATACGGTTGTACACGGGACGGAGCTGACGCGGGAGAACTTCACCCACCCGCCGCTGGAGATGGGGATCGTGCCGTTCTGGTTCTGGAATGGGGAACTCGAGCCGGAGGAGTTGGAGTGGCAATTGCGCGAATACTACGCCCGAGGCGTTCGGAGTCTGTTCATCCACGGCCGGATGGGACTGAAGGTCCCCTACCTTTCGGACACCTGGTTCGACCGGGTGAAATTCACCGTCAAAAAAGCAGCCGAAATCGGCATCGATACCTGGGTCTATGACGAAATGGACTGGCCCAGCGGCACGGCGCAGAAGCAGGTGCTCAAGCAGTACCCGCACACCGCCCAGCGCTACCTTGAACTGGTGCCTCTGAACATCGACGGACCGCTCTTCACGTTCCTGGAGGCGCACGACTCCCGCTATGTCCCCACCGGCAATTCCAATCCGATCGCCGCCTTCGGCGTCAGGCAGAGCGAGTTCAAGCACGGGATCGAGGATCCCATCGACCTTACCAAGCACCTCTCGTTCGAGAAGACGATTCCGTGGGAGGCCCCGGCCGGCAAGTGGACGCTGATGTACTTCCTGGAAAAGGAAGCCCCCTGGTATATCGACACGCTCGACCCCGAGTCGACGGAGCGGTTCCTGGAGCTCACACACGACCGGTACAAGAAGGCTGTCGGCAAGCAATTCGGCGGCACCGTGCCCGGCTTCTTTACCGACGAGCCGGCCATGTACTACTTTGAGGTCGGCATGCGGAACTACGTCGTGCCCTGGACCCGGCAGATGTTCAAGATCTTCCGGGAACGCCGTGGGTACGACCTGAAGCCCTTCCTCCCTGCGCTCTACACCAGCATGGGCGAGCGCACCGCGCAGATTCGGTACGACTTCTACCGGACCCTCACCGAACAGTACGAGGAGACCTACTACAAGCGCATCCGTGACTGGTGCGACGAAAACGGGGTCATCTTCACCGGGCACGTGCTCTTCGAGGAATTGCTGCGTCTCCAGGCCCGCTGCGAGGGGAACATCTTTCACTACCTCCGGCAGATGCACCTCATCGGCGTAGACCACCTCTACCCGAAAATCGGCACTCCCGAGGAGCCGGAACAGCACGTTGCCCTTAAGCTCGGCAGCAGCGCCGCGCACCACTACGGCTCCACCCGCCTCCTCTGCGAGTCGATGGGGGGCACCTACTGGGACTGCACGCTGGAGCGGATGAAGTGGATGGCCAACTGGGAGTACGCGCTCGGCGTCAACCTCTTCAACAATCACGGCTACCACTACTCCATTGAGGGCGAGCGGAAGCGCGACTGGCCCCCGTCGCAGTTCTATCACCACACCTGGTGGCCGCACTACGACCGGTTCACGAGCTACATGGCCCGCCTCAGCCACGTCCTCTCCGGTGGTCGGCACGTCGCCAAAGTGCTCGTCCACTATCCCCTCGCCAGCATCTGGGCCAACTTCGTCCCGCAGAAACAGGACAAGGTCAGCCGTACCGTCGAGGAGGACTTCTACTGGCTCACCGACACTCTCCTCCGCCTCCACTACGATTTCGACTACGTCGACGACGACGTGCTGGCAGATGCGACCGTGGAGGATGGGGAGATCAAGATTCGGGACGAGGAGTATTCCGTTTTCATCCTTCCCCCCGCCACCCACGTCAAACCGTCCACCTACGAGCAACTCCGCCGTTTCGTAGACGGTGGCGGCCAGTTGATCGCCTCCACGCTGATCCCCGAGCACTTCGTCACGACGGAGACTGACGGCGGCGCGGCGTGGCAGAACGGCGCGGCGCATAAGCTAAAGGACTTCTTCGGCGTCGATCCGTCCGATTTGCACGCCGCTGTCGGCGGGCCAAAGGGCAGGGCGGAGGTGTTGCATCGAAACTCCCGTGGCCCGGCCGGAAAGGGCAGCATCTACGTGCTCAAGAACCGGGGCCTAAAAGCCGACAAGCCGAAGGAGCAGCTCCGCGATGTGCTCCGCAAGTGTGCGGCGCCCGACGTCACCATCAGCGCGGAGGACGTCTTCTACCTCCACCGCGTGAAGGATGGTTACGACCTCTACTTCCTGACTAACACCACACAGCGCGACCTGGGCAGGGTAGAGATTTCCTTCGAACGGATCGGACGGCCCGA
>DASSAV010000146.1:0-6840 GCA_035699265.1 Rhodothermales bacterium | reverse complement strand
CCCAGTTCGCCTGAACATCACCCTTGAAGTTGGCAGCCTTCAGCGTCGTATCTCCTGTAGACTCCATCTTGATCGCCTTCGCCTTGATGTCGATGGTGCCCTTCGGGGCGTGCAGGTCGATGTTTCCCTCGTCCGTCTTGATGATGATCTTATTATTGCCGATGTCTATTTCAATCGAGTTCTTGCCGTCCTTGTCCTGCAATTTTATCCACTTGTCCTTATCACTGATACCGATGAAGTGCTCGTCCTTTGTCTGCAACCCTGCTTGTTTCTCTTTGTCGTCCATCATGAACAGATGTCCGTCCCTCGTCTTCATTCCGATGCGCTCTTCCTTATCGTCAAGCTTAATGGTGTATTGGTCGGTCGTCGCGATCACGATGCAGTCGTCTTTGTCGTCCAGCAGAATGCCGTTTCCGTCAGTCGTCTTGATCTGAATCTGGCTCTTCTCCTTGGTGTCGTCCAGCAGGATCTCATTGCCCGCCATCGTCCGGATGAGGTTCTGCATCTTGTTGTCCGCCTTCACCGGACTCCCGTTGTTCGGGTTCGGGACGGTGCCGAGCGCCACCGGGCGGTTCACGTCCCCGTCGATGCAGGCGAAAACGACTTCGGCGCCCGCGTGGTTGGGAAAGTGCATGCCATAGCCAGCGCCCGAATAGGGTTGTGCCATGCGGATCGGAAGCGTGGCGGTGCCGTCCGTTGCGTCGCCGAGATCGAAGTACATCTTCGCCCGATACTCGCCTTCGTCGTCCACGTAGGCGTAGTCGCCCCCTGCCGTCTCCAGCTTCGCCGTCATGATGCCCGGAATATGCGGCTGGGGGGTACGCCGGGGCGGCCGGTACTGGACGCTGGCCGGAATGCAGATGACGAGGTTCTCGTAATCCGGCGGCTCCTCGTCGGCCTTGACGCCGTTGCCTGCGACGCGCCCTGCCCGTTCACCCGGCAGGATCGTATTGCTCGTCCCATCCCTTATCGTAGCGAGGCTCGGCGGCGCCGCAACCTGACCGGCGAGGCCGATCTGCCGCAGGCTATCGGCCGCCCCGGCCTGTAGCGTGGAAGCTCCGCTTAGCCCGAGCGCTCTCCGCTGTGTGCCTCGATGCTGTACGCGCGTGATGAGGTACTTGTCGTTGAGATCCGGTCGGAAATGCTCCTCCAACTCGAAGAGGTACCCGGCCCGCATCGCCTCGCAGTTCGATGTGGCGCTGAGCAGCCGCCTGCCTGCTTCTAGTTCCTCGTTCCGCACCTTTGCCAGACGCTTGCCCTCCCCTGCGTCGGCGTAGCCCTCGCCGTAGTCGTAGTACAGGCCCGGCATCTCGCTGTTCAGGCTGGACTCTACCTTCAGGTCGGTATCCGGCGTGCGGTAGTTGTAGTCCTTCAAGACCACCTTGCCCGTAACGATCCGCTCCTGGTAGCTCACGTCGCGCACAATCTCTCGCTCACCGCGAAGCGTGTCGGCGTGGTCGTACGGCAGCGCGGAATCTCCCGTGATCGGCTCACTGAAAGAGCGGTCGTCTGCGATCACCAGTATCTCTCCGGAGTCGGACTGCTCGAAGAAATAGTAAAGGCCTTCGTGCTCCATCAGCCGGCTGATGAAGTCCAGATCCGATTCCCGGTACTGGACGCAGTATTCTTTGGGCGCATAGGAGCCATTGAGTCCGATCCTGTAATCTGTGAGCCCGCCATCCTTCAGGATCTCCGAGATAATCTCGTCTACCTTCATCTTCTGGAATACCCTGCTCCGATGGAACAGGCCCAGGCGCCACAGGCTCGGTACCAGGACCGCGTGGTACACGAACTGGTCTGCTGTCCCGCCCAACTGTTCAAAATGCGCCACGATACCCCCGATCGGAACCGCATCGAGGCCTCGCATCATCGTGAGGGTGGCGGGCTTGTTGACGACGTCCTTGAAGGCGATCTCGGGGTCGGTCGAGACGAGCTCTACGTGGAAACTGTACAGCCGCGACAGCTCTTCCGCACCGTCGAACGCCACGACCTGAAAGGTCTCGGTGTCCAGTCCCGAACACTCAAAGCTAAATAGAGAGACATTTGCATCGACGCGAGCCATAGCAGCACCTCGTATTGAGCCGATCTTGTTAGCAAAAAGGCAGGCGTGTCGGTGGCCTGGTTCCGGGTGACGAGATGCTCGCGAGACCCGGACGGATGGCAGTCGGAAAGTGTACCTGCGTCACCATAGCAGCGCCTGCCCCGCGTCAGGTGAATGTATACGTGAACTCACCGTCCCCGTCGATCCCCAGCTTCAGCTTCGACGGCTTCTCCTCCTCCATCATCTTGGCAATCAACGCGCGCGAAGCTTCCGGCAAGACCGTCCGGTCGATGATGAAGTCGGCGTTGCGGGCGCCGGCGTCGACTTCCGTACAACGCTCGGCGATGCGTTCGACGACATCGGGTTCGTATTCGAACTCCATCTTGTGCGAGGACTGGAGGCGCTTGCCGATCTTATTCAGCTTGAGCTTGACGATTCCCTTCATGGTCTCCTTGTGGAGCGGGAAGTAGGGCACGACCTTCATGCGGCCGAGCAGCGCAGGCTGAAAATGCTCGATCAGTTTGTCGTGGATGGCCTCTCGAAGCTGGTCCGGCGTCGGCCGCTCGCCCTCCGGGCTCACGAACGTGATGATGTCCGACGCGAGGTTGGAAGTCATCAGGATGATCGTGTTTCGGAAGTTGATTTCGCGCCCCTCGCCGTCGCGCATGAAACCCCGGTCGAACACCTGGTAGAAGAGGTTCATCACGTCGCGGTGCGCCTTCTCAACTTCGTCCAGCAGCACGACGGAGTAGGCCCGCTGGCGGACGGCTTCCGTCAGAATACCGCCCTCGCCGTACCCGACGTACCCCGGCGGCGAGCCCTTGAGCTGCGAAACCGTGTGGGGCTCCTGGTATTCAGACATATTGATCGTCGTGACGAAGCGGTCGCCGCCGAAAAGCAGGTCGGCCAACGCAAGGGCCGTCTCTGTCTTGCCGACCCCGCTCGGCCCCACGAACAGGAATACGCCGAGCGGTGCGTCGGGATTGGCGAGTCCGGCCTTGGCCGTCCGGATGCTTTCTGCGATCTGCTCGATGGCCTCATCCTGTCCGAGAATGCGTGTCCGCAGCCGATCCTCCAGTTCCAGAAGGGTCGTAGCTTCGTTCCGCATCATGTTGCCCACCGGAATGCCCGTCCAATCCGCGATCACTTGGGCCGCAATGTGCTGGTTGACCTCCGCGTGTACCATGGGCGACTCACCCTGAACTTCGGCGAGCTCGGCCTGAAGCCTCATCAGTTCGTCTGTCAGCTCCCCACGATCATCCGCTTGTTCGGTAACGGTCGCCGCATCGGTGGGAGCGCCGTCTCCCGCCACCGATCTCTCCCCCGCCGCCGACCCGTCGCCGCCCGCAGGGACCAGCGCTGGCGCCGACAGGCGCGCGCGCACGTCGTTGATCTTGAGCACCAACAGCTTCTCCCGTTCCAAGCGTGACTCCAGCAGCGCGCGGTCGGAGTGGAGCACCAGCAGTTCTTGCCGCAACGTATCCAGCTCTTCGTCGCCGCGAGAGAGGCCCGTATCCATGTCCCGCTGTTGCGCCGCAATTTCGAGCTCCAGGTGCTGGATCTTCCGATCCAGGTCGTCGAGCTGGGCAGGGCGCGCGGTCTGCGTCATCTTCACGCGGGCAGCGGAAGTATCCAGCAGATCCACGGCTTTGTCCGGGAGTTGACGGCCCGAGATGAACCGACTGGATAGCTCGGCGGCCGCTCGGACGGCTTCGTTCGTGATGGTGACCCCGTGGTGGTCCTCATACTTGCTCTTGATGCCGCGCAGCATGATCGAGGCAACCTCCACGGATGGCTCATCTACCTTCACCAGTTGGAAGCGGCGTTCCAGGGCCGGGTCCTTCTCGATGTACTTCTTGTACTCAGACCAGGTCGTCGCTGCGATGGTGCGCAACTCGCCGCGCGCGAGCGCGGGCTTCAAAAGGTTCGCGGCGTCACTGGTGCCGGCGGCACCGCCCGCCCCGATGAGCGTGTGCGCCTCGTCGATGAAGAGGATGGTCGGCTTGGGCGCCTCTTTCACCTCCTGGATGACGGACTTGAGGCGGTTTTCAAATTCTCCTTTCACGCCGGCGCCGGCCTGCAAGAGTCCCAGGTCGAGCGTTCTGATCTCGACGTCTTTGAGGCTATCCGGGACGTCGCCGTTTGCGATTCGTAGGGCGAGCCCTTCTACGACTGCGGACTTGCCCACCCCGGCCTCACCGACGAGGATCGGGTTGTTCTTCCGGCGGCGGCTCAGAATGTCGATGATCTGGCGGATCTCTTTGTCACGGCCGAGTACGGGATCGATCTTCCCGTCCCGAGCGCGACCGGTAACATTAAGTGTGTACAGGTCAAGTGCAGTTTCACCCTTTCTCTGCTCACCGTCCAGCCGCGCCGTCCGGGTGGCTTGCCCGGCCGACCGGTCTTCGACTGACCCCGCCACGACGTCCACGAAGTGCTGCCGTAAGTCGCCCGCCTGGATCTGGTTCAGGACGTCCATGTACGGCTCGGCGCGCAGCCCATCGCTCTCGAGCAAAGCCTCCAGGAACGTACCGGAGCGTACCTCCGAAAACCCGTGGTGAACAGACGCGACGATCCAGGCCGACTCGAGTGCTTGCAGGAGTACGGGTGAAAACGTGGGGCGCCCCGTATTGCCGGCGCGAAAGCGCTCCAGATCGAGGAGCAGGACGTCCCAGACACGCCCCGTATCCACACCGTAGTGCGGCAGAATGCGAAGGAGATCCCCGGAACCGTCTTCCAGCAGCTTCAGCAGGAAATGCTCGATCGTCACCTCGTAGTGGCCGCGAGAGATGCAGAACCCCGCCGCTGCCTCCAGGGCATGGGTCATGTGGTTGTTCAGCTTCTGAAGAAGACGCTTCAGGTCCTTTGTTACCATGGATATCGCACCTCCTATGCGTAGGCAACTGTTCGAGAAACGACGTCGGCCTGCGGACGGCCGAGAAACGTAGTCAGCCCCAGCCGGCACGCGCTATTGCCCAGATGAGTCGCCTGGGCCTCGTCTGCCTTGAGCCGAAGCTCGACGTCGTAGTTCAAATAATCCGGCGCGTAAAGCCTCACGAGCCATTGAAGCAACCGTGCCGCCTTCCCTCCGGGCAGCAGCGAAACGAAGTCGGATAGTCCCATCGGGCCGAGCTGAATCCGAAACTTGCCCGACTCGTCGTATACCCGCTCGCCTATCGTCGCGCTCGCTCCCAGCACGAATCCTCCTTGTCCCATGCAGGGCCGCGTTCCAATCGGGACCCACTGCGGGACGTTTTCCAGCACCGCCGCTGGAAGGCGTAGGATGAGGGTGATGAGGGTCCGAAGGCCCTCTCCGTTTCGTGCCCGGCCGGCCAGCCGGCCGGCAAGGTGCGCGAGCTTTTCGACGGGCGCCGTTGTTCGTTCGAGCGCCCTCGGCGTGCCGAGCCCGGCAAGCGCCAGAAAGCGATCCGACTCACGCCCGAGCGTTGCATCGCGCCCCCCCACTTCCGGCCGATACTTCTTCCACGCGCGGTAGAAGAGACTGTACAGGCGGTGATTGAACATGTCCAGGAAATCGCGGAGTGGCGCCGAGTCGTCCTGCTCGAGCGCGATTCGTTCCCGAATGAAATCCGGCAGCGGCGACGACACGCCGTAGAGGCCCATGAACGTCACCATCACTTCCGCGCGCTGCCGCTCCGCGTCCGAAAACGTCACCTTCCGCACGTCCGAGGCGGGAAAGAGCAGGGACGTATTCGGATGGATCCTGATGCGCTCCTCCCGAAAGTACGGCGTCTCTCCGATCGGCGGCGCATCCGGGTACAACCCTTCCAATAGCCGAACAGCCTCGAAGAAGTCGAACCGGTACCCCTCCGATCCGAGACGGGCATAAATGTCTCCAGTCTCGAAACGGCTGGCCCGGGCCTCGGCCTCCTGGTCGAGCACCGTCACACTACCGGCATCGCTCCATGCATCGGCTGCCATTCGTAGCGCCTCCCGGAAGGTGATAGTTCAAGGACCAGATGTACGAACGAGTTGATCGTAGCGTACATCGATAGAAATTCGCTCAGCACGATGCCAAACAGGTTGAGATCGCCCTCGTCGTAGAAGCTGCCGTCCAGTACCGTCACGGTCACCTCCGCGCCTCGCAGCACCGAGCCGCGTCGCAGGATCTCCTTCGGCGCCCACCGGACGTCCGAGATACCGGCGAGGCGCTTCCGGTTCGCTTCTTCACCCGTCCAGTCGTACAGGGCGAGAAGGCCTGTCAACGCCTCGCGCGTGGCGATCGAGACATAATTCAGGGACCAGTGCGAAATGAGCTTCCAGAAGAAATCCTGGTGCCGGTCCGTAGGTGGAAAGACGGTGAGCGTGGGCTGCGTCAGGTTCGAAGGGGTCACGGTCTGCGGAACTTCTGGCGCAACCTGGTTGATCATGCCCTCCACCAGCTTCTCTTTGGGGAGCGAGCCGTTCGTGCACGTGAGTTGAATGGAAAGGGTCTCCTTGTTCACCTGGCCGTCCCCCTGCACGTCCAGACCGGTCAGGGTCAGCGTGATTTCCGGTCTGCCGGTCAGGCCTGAATGGCGCCTGGCGATGAAGTGCCGTTGCCTGGCCGCTGAGTCCCGAAACCGGAAATAGGGCGCGTAGGCGTGTCGCTTCCCGCTCGCCTCCTCGATTCCCGTGACCTCTTCCACCTCGTAAGCTTCCATACTCTTCCGATACCGCACACTCGGCATGACCCTGTATTCCGAGCTATACCCGTCCATGCGGATCGGCTCCGCCTCCGAGCTGAAGAGGTTCACGACGGGCGAACAATGGAGACGCAGGTTCTCAGTCTTGAAGCG
>DASSAV010000145.1:0-4742 GCA_035699265.1 Rhodothermales bacterium | reverse complement strand
AGCCTGCCGATGGAGGCCACCAATCTCGGCCTCCTGTATAACAAGGACCAGTTCCGGGAAGTCGGCCTCGACCCCGACCACCCGCCGGAGACCTGGCAGGAGTTGATCGATTACACGAACCGGCTCAAGGTGGATGAGAATGGCGACGGACGATACGAGCGCATCGGCTTCCTGGTGCCTGTGTCGCCTGCCTCTGGGCCGCTCGGCCCGTGGATGATGTGGCAGTTCATGCCTTTCGTATGGCAGGCGGGTGGCAACATGATCAATCTGGACCAGACACAGGTGCTCTTTGCTCAGGAGCCGGGGGTGGAAGCCCTCACGCTCTGGAAAAACCTGTACCAGTCCCAGAACTTGCGCGACTTCACCACGACGGATGCGATTACCGTTTTCGCGTCGAAACAGGCTTCCATGATCCTGGACGGCCCCTGGAACCTGCCCCGGTACCCCGAGGTGATGCGCGGTACGGATTGGGGCGTGGCCCCGCTTCCCGCCGGACCCGCCGGGCACGCCACGATCGTGGGTGGCGAATATCTCTCCATCTTCAAGCAGAGCGAGCACCCGGACGCCGCCTGGACCTTCGTGAAGTGGATCACGAGCCCGGAGATCCAGGCATTCTGGTCGATGAAATCCAACTACCTGCCGATCCGGAAAGACGTCCTCCAGATTCCCGAATACAGGCAGTATCTGGACGAGAACCCGAACCTCAAAGCGTTCGTGGAGGAGATGGACTACGCACGAGCGCAGCGTCACATCGACTTTTACACGCTCGAGATCACGCGGGAAGTGGCGCAGGCCATCGAGCAGTCTACCGTCGGCACCCGCACTCCGGAAGCAGCCCTGAAGGATGCCGCAGCCGCCTCCAACCAGATGCTCGCCAGAGCACAGCGAGAACAACCCGTCGCCAGTAAGTAATGAAGCGTGATGAGGTCAAAGGATAATACATGCAAGCCTTCCCTTTCTGTCATTCCCTCCCCTTCTTATGTCATCCTCGCGCAGGCGGGGATCCAGGCAGCATAGCGATTGAACGGTCTCGCCGGTTCCCTGGGCACTTCGATGGCCTGAAGAACCAGGTAAGCGAGAGATCCGGGACCCATCTGCTCTATCCGTCCAACAGGCTCTAACACCCCAACACTCGAACACTTTCCAGCAGGCATGGCGAACGTCCTCGTCAAAGAACCCCAGCAGGCGCTACCCGCCGCCGCTGAGCCGCGCCGCCGGGCGCCGGCTCCCGGTGTTGGTGAGCGCCGTCCGCTCTGGCGGTCCGATGGGGCGCTGGCAATGCTGTTTCTCTCGCCCACGATGCTGGTCTTTGGCACGTTCATCCTGTTTCCGATCCTGTTCTCATTCTACTTGAGCTTCGAGCAGTGGAACATGTTCGGCGCCACGGGCACGTTCGTCGGGCTGGACAATTATGAGCGGATGTTCTCGGATCCGGAGTTTTGGAGGGTCGTCCGGAACACGGCCATTTACACAGTCGGCACGGTTCCCCTGAATATGGTGCTCGCGCTGCTTGCGGCATACTACCTCAACAAGCGGATCGCGGGGAAAAAATTCCTGCGGGCGGCTTTCTTCACGCCGGTCATCATCTCCTCGGTCGCAGCAGCGGTGATCTGGCGATGGATCTTCGACCCGAATATGGGGGCTCTGAACTTCTTGCTGGAAGCGCTCGGCCTGCCTGCCGTCGCCTGGCTCAACGACCGCGCCGGCGCGATGACCGCGCTCATAGCAGTGGGCGTCTGGAAGACCTTCGGCGTCAACATGATTCTCTACGCTGCCGGTCTGACCGGTATCCCCGACCACTACTATGAAGCGGCCGAGATGGACGGGGCAGGGCCGTGGCGGCGGTTCTGGAACATCACGCTTCCGCTCTTGAGTCCGACCACCCTCTTCATCCTGGTGCTCT
Source organism: Rhodothermales bacterium (assembly GCA_035699265.1). Lineage (GTDB taxonomy): Bacteria > Bacteroidota > Rhodothermia > Rhodothermales > DASSAV01 > DASSAV01. The sequence continues at coordinate 2,839 of DASSAV010000145.1, read as the reverse complement.
CGCTCATCAGTTCGTTCCAGGTGTTCGATCTCGTATACGTCCTTACCTATGGCGGTCCGCTGGGCAGCACGAAGGTACTCGTGTACTACCTCTACGAACAGGCATTCAAGTTCTTCGACATGGGGTATGCCTCGGCCGTTGCGTACTTCCTCTTCGCCGTCCTGTTCATTGTGACGATGACGCAGATCCGATTCTTCAAGGGACGGGGCTACGAGACGGCATGAGCGCAGTCGGCACACATAGCACCCGTCGGGCGGCCGGGAGTGTCGTGCTGCACGTCATCATGTACGCGGCGGCGCTCCTCACGCTGGCACCCTTCCTGTGGATGGTGCTAACGTCCTTCAAGACCATCCCGGACATCTATACGTACCCACCGACGTGGTGGCCTGAACCGTTCACGCTGGACAACTACACGGCGGCTTTTCGGGCCGCGCCCTTCGGCCGGTTTTACCTGAACAGCCTCATCGTCGCCTTTACCGTCACGGCAGGCCAGTTGGTGACCTGTTCTCTTGCCGCTTATGCGTTCGCCCGCATGCAGTTCAAGGGACGCGACATTCTCTTCTACATCTTCCTCGGTACCATGATGGTGCCCGCGCACGTCACCATGATCCCGAGCTTCATGATCCTGCACTGGCTGGGATGGATCGATACGTACGCGGCGCTGATCGTGCCGGGTCTTGCCTCGGCTTTCGGGACGTTCCTGCTCAGGCAGTTCTTCCTGACGATCCCGAAGGAGCTGGAAGAAGCAGCCTTCATCGACGGGTGCAGCCGCTTCCGGGTGCTCTGGCGCATCATCCTGCCGCTCTCCCTGCCGGCCCTTGCCACGCTCGCCATTTTCACGTTCATGACGATCTTTAACGACTTCCTGTGGGCGTTGATCGTCGTCAACTCGGAGAAGATGTACACCGTTCAATTGGGCCTCGCCGTCTTCCGCAGCCGGTACAGCACCGAATGGGGCAACCTGATGGCAGGCTCCGTCGTGGCGACCCTGCCCATTTTGATCGTCTTCTTCTTCGCACAAAAATACTTCATACAAGGCATCACGCTATCTGGTCTGAAGGGGTGAGAGGCGGAGTATGTAGTACTCCCATCGGGCCTAATGCTGATACGTTCGAAGTTCTTAGAACAACCAACAACACGAGGTATCCAATGACCAAAGCGTTACGATGGCTGGCACCAATGTGCCTGCTGCTATGGGCAATGCCTAGCATGGCCCAGGGCACTTACGGAACGGGCGCGGTGCAGTACGTGCCCAGTGTCTCACCGAGCGACATCCACATCGATGGAAAAATCGGAAAGGACGACAGTCTGGCTTGGGCAAGCGCTCCCCGATTTAACATGGTGAACTTCTGGGAGGGTGGATGGAATGGCGTCGGCGGTGTCCCCGTCGGTGCGACGCCCGACATTACGACCGATGCCCGCGTGCTATACGCAAACGATACATTGTACGTGTTCGCTCAGACAGAAGATTACGACCTCTTCTTTGCGCCGGACACGTCGGCGATCGGTGCGCCGTGGGAGAGCGACATCATCTTTCTCGGCATCGACCCGGCGCACGCTGCTGACTACACGGAAGATGGGGCATACGATGGCTGGCCCTGGCACGTAGACCGGGACAGCATCTTCGCGATGCGCATCTGGGATCGTGGGGTCACGCGGGTGCTATGGACCGAGACCGACTCCTCGATGGTGGATGTCTCGGACTCGAGTTGGATCAACTCCGCATTGGTGATTGATCAGGAAGCGGGCACCATGACGTTTGAAGGGGCTATCGCCGTGCCAGGCCTCGAAGCGGGTTCGCAAATTGGGTTCAATATCGGAGGTGAGGCAGCATCGCTGGAGATCTATGAAAACGGCGATGCCGGTGAGGGCGATTATGCCTGGTTCTCATGGCAAAGAGCGGCGGCGGCCGGGAGCGACGTCATTACGAACCCCGCTTCTTATGGGACGCTCATCATGCTTGGCGCCGATGAGACGGCGTATGGTACGGGCGCTGCTCAGTACATGCCCCGCGTCACGCCCTCCTTCATCCAGATCGATGGAAAGTTGGGGAAGGACAGCCTGGTATGGGCAAGCGCCACGCAACTCAATATGGTGAACAACTGGGAAGGCGGCTGGAATAAAGTCGGTGGTGTTCCTGTTGGTCCGACTCCTGATATCACGACCGATGCCCGTGTGCTTTATGCGCCCGACACGCTGTATGTATGGGCTCACGTCGAGGATTACGACCTCTTCTTTGCCCCGGACACGTCGTCGATCGGTGCCCCATGGGAGAGCGATCTCATCCTGCTTGGCATCGATCCGAAGCACGACGCGTCCTACCTGGAGGAGGGAGCAAACGACGGCTGGCCGTGGCACTTGGGTCAGGACAGCATCTACGCCCTCCGCATCTGGGATCGTGGGGTCACCCGAGTACAATGGACAGAGGACGATTCTTCGATGGTCGATGTCCGGAACGAGAGCTGGATCAACTCTGTGCTCGACATCGATCAAGACGCCGGAACGGTGACGTTCGAAGCTGCTATCTACGTACCGGGTCTCGAACCGGGTTCTCAGATCGGGTTCAATATCGGTGGCGAAGCCGCCTCACTGGAAGTCTATCAGGGCGGTGACGCAGGTGAAGGAGATTACGCCTGGTACTCCTGGCAGAAGGCGGCGGCCCCTGGGAGCGATATTCTCAACCGGCCGGATTCCTACGGGACGCTCATAGCCTCGGCGGAATTTGCTACGGGAGTGGATTTTGGGGGCGGAGAGGAGCTTCCGAAGACGTTCGCGCTCCAGCAGAACTACCCGAACCCGTTCCGCGGCTCCACGACGATAAGCTACACGCTGGAGCATG
>DASSAV010000144.1:0-3971 GCA_035699265.1 Rhodothermales bacterium | reverse complement strand
AAATGGGAGAGGGGGAAATGGGAGAGGGGGAAATGGGAGAGGGGGAAATGGGAGAGGGGGAAATGGGAGAGGCGGCTGGGGAGCCGCCTCTCGGTTATGTCGCGTGTCCGCTCGCGAGGTCAATAGGTTGGAGAGTCGCTGGCGGGGAAGGATTCGATGGAGCCCTCCTCGACCTTGTCGCCGTTCTGCTTCGTGCCGGGGGTGTGCTGGGGTGCGGAGGCAATGCCCTTTGCGATATGCTCGCCGGCCTCGCTTCCGCCTGCGAGCTGGCGGAGGACGTATTGCAGGATGCCGCCGTTCAGGTAGTAGAGCACCTCCTGCGGGGTGTCCAGGCGGACTTCCGCCTGGAACTCCTGTGCGGAGCCGTCGCCTCGCCTGGCTCGGACGGTTACCTGGCGGCCGTTCTTGAAGCCGGTGGACATCCCTTCCGAGATGCCGTTGACGTCGAACTCCTCGTGCCCCATCAGGCCGAGGCTGTCGAACGATTCGCCGGGCATGAACTGGAGGGGCAGAACGCCCATGCCGATGAGGTTGGAACGGTGAATGCGCTCGTAGCTCTCGGCAATGACGACTTTGATGCCCTGGAGGTAGGGACCTTTTGCGGCCCAGTCGCGGCTGGATCCGGAGCCGTACTCCTTGCCCGCGAGGACGACGAGCGGCGTGCCGTCCTGCTGGTAGCGCATGGCGGCATCGTAGATGGTCATGACCTCGCCGGTGGGCAGGTAGGTGGTGACGCCGCCCTCCGTGCCGGGTGCGAGCCGGTTGCGGATGCGGACGTTGGCGAAGGTGCCGCGGACCATCACCTCGTGGTTGCCGCGACGAGAGCCGTACGAGTTGAAGTCCTTCGGATCCACCCCCCGGCTGACGAGGTACCGGCCGGCCGGCGAGTCCTTCTTGATGCTGCCTGCGGGGGAGATGTGGTCGGTCGTGATGCTGTCTCCGAAGACGGCAACAGCGCGGGCGCCGCGGATGTCCTCGACGGTTTCCGGCGCCTGCTTCGACATATTCTCGAAGTAGGGCGGCTGGCGGACGTAGGTGGAGGCTTCCTCCCAGCGGTAGCGGTCGCCTGCGGGGACTTCGAGGGCCGACCAGCGGATGTCGCCCTCATAGACTTCTCCATAGCTCTTCCTGTACATGTCCGACTCGATGGAGGAACGGACGGCGTCCTGCACCTCCTGCTGCGTGGGCCAGACGTCACGGAGGAAGACCGGCTTGCCGTCCCCGTCCTCTGCCAGGGGTTCGTTGAAGAGGTCTACGTCGATACGGCCGGCCAGGGCGAAGGCAACCACGAGCGGCGGCGACATGAGGAAGTTGGCGCGGACCTCGGAGTGGATGCGGCCCTCGAAGTTACGGTTGCCGGAGAGCACGGAGGCGACGACGAGCCCTCCCTCCTCCACTGCTTCGGAGACCTCCGTCGGGAGCGGACCCGAATTGCCGATGCAGGTGGTACAGCCGTAGCCGACCGTGTTGAAGCCGAGCTGTTCCAGGTACTTCGTGAGGCCCGCCCGGTCGTAGTAGTCGGACACCACCTTGGAGCCCGGCGCGAGAGAGGTCTTGACCCAGGGCTTGCGTTGGAGGCCCTGTTCGACGGCCTTCTTCGCCAGGAGACCGGCGGCCATCATGACGGCGGGGTTGGAGGTGTTGGTACAACTGGTGATGGCGGCGATGACGACCGAGCCGTGGGTGAGTTTATGCGTCTCGCCAGCGAGCTCTACGTCCACGAGCGGAGCGCCGTTTTCAGGGCCGCCCTGCCCCCAGACGCCCACCGATTGCCCGTGCACTTTCTCCGAGGTGGCGCCATGCTTCTGCGTATTGACGGGGGGCGGCGGCAGGAGGGCCGGGAGGACGTCGTGGAAGGCCTGTTTCGCCTGCGAGAGGCGTATACGGTCCTGCGGGCGCTTCGGGCCGGCAATGCTCGGCTCGACGGTGCCGAGGTCGAGCTCCAGGGTGTCGGTAAATTCCGGTTCCGGGGCATCCGGTGTGTGGAAGAGGCCCTGCTCCTTCATATAAGCCTCGACCAGCGCGATGCGCCACTCGGGGCGCCCGGTGAAGCGGAGGTAGTCGAGCGTGACGTGATCGACGGGGAAGATCGCGCAGGTGGCGCCGTACTCGGGCGACATGTTGCCGATGGTGGCGCGGTCGGCCAGCGAGAGCTGCGAGACACCGGGGCCGAAGAACTCGACGAACTTGCCGACGACGCCCTTCTGGCGGAGCATCTCCGCGACCGTGAGGACGAGGTCGGTGGCGGTAGAGCCTTCTGGGAGCCTGCCCGTCAGCTTGAAGCCGATGACCTGGGGAATGAGCATGGAGACGGGTTGGCCGAGCATGGCGGCCTCTGCCTCGATCCCGCCGACGCCCCACCCGAGCACGCCGAGGCCGTTGACCATCGGCGTGTGGGAGTCGGTGCCGACGAGGGTATCGGGATAGGCGAGCACCGGACCGGAGTGGTTGTCGAACTCGTCGGTCGAGAAGACGACGCGCGCGAGGTATTCGAGGTTGACCTGGTGGCAGATGCCAGTGTTGGGGGGAACGACCTTGAAGTTCTGGAAGGCTTGCCGGCCCCACTTCAGGAAGGCATAGCGCTCGCGGTTGCGCTTGTAGTCCAGCTCCTCATTCTTGTGGAAGGATTCCATCGAGCCGAAGAAGTCGACCTGTACGGAATGGTCAATGACGAGCTCGACGGGCTGGAGGGGGTTGACTTTTTTCGGGTCGCCGCCGAGGGCGACCATGGCGTCGCGCATGGCGGCGAGGTCGACGACGGCGGGGACGCCGGTGAAGTCTTGCAGGAGCACCCGTGCGGGCGAGAACGAGATCTCTTTCGACGGCCTCGCCTCCGGCTGCCAGCCTGCGAGCGCGCGGACGTCCTCTTCATCGACGCTGAGGCCGTCCTCGGTGCGCAGCAGGTTTTCGAGGAGGATGCGAAGTGAGTACGGGAGCCGGGCGACGTTGAAGCCGTGCTGCTCCAGGGCATCGAGGCGGAAGATGTCGTAGGAGCGGTCCCCGACGCGGAGGGTGGAGCGGGCGCCGAAGGTGTTCTTGCTGTCCATGTGCACGAGCGGGTTTTGTCTATGCGAACGCGATCAGATCATCAAGATAATAGTTACGAATTTGAAATAGGGATTGTGCCCGGACTGTTGCCGAATGGTTGCTTGTTCGTTCTTTGTTCTTGGTTCTTTGTTCGTGGGTATCTTTGGTGACGGAGATTGAGGGCTGGGGCGGGGTCAGGCGGTGAGGGCTCTGGAGCGGGATGGGGTTGTGGAAGTGTCGCTCGTGAGGGAGAGGTTTTCCTCGGCGGCTTGCAGGAGGTCGGCGGCGTGGTCGGGCCAGTCGCAGAGGGCGGCGTGATAGCCGAAGTTTACGAGATGGAACGCGCGAAAGTAGGCGCGCACGACGGGGTCGAGTTCACGCCCATACCCTGTCAGCACCTCCTCGATCCAGCCTTCGGGAAGCTGCTTCCCCAGGAGGGGGCCGTGCAGCACCTCGGTATGGGCCATATCGGCCTCCGGAGGGCCGGCGAAGGCGGCTTCGAGGTCGAGCACGCCGATGCTCCTAACCAGGTGTTTGCTCCGCTCGCAGAGGACGTTGTGCATGTGGAGGTCGTTGTGGACGAGCACACCGTTGCGATCTACGCGAGGGGCAATGACCCCGATCTGCTTCAGAAGCCGGTCGACGGCGCGGACTGCTTCGGGCCACGTCTGCTGAACGGCCGGCAGGAGGCGGGTGCCGAGGTCGGACTGCAGGAACGCGGCGAGGCTATCCTTCCCTCCTGCGGCGAGGGCGCCGTGTCCGGGAAAGCGGATCCGATGGAGCCTGGCCATGAGACCCCCCCAGTGGCGCAGCGTCCAGGCGCGATCCCGCTCCGGGAGTGCAGGCCATACCTCGGCGAGGGTGGGCCGGTCGATGCGCCAGTAGGCTTCGACGGCCAGATCGCCGATTGCGGCGGAGAGGTCGAGGGGGCGTGGGGCGAGGAT
>DASSAV010000143.1:0-12100 GCA_035699265.1 Rhodothermales bacterium | reverse complement strand
CGACCTGGAACTGCTCGAAGATCTCGTGGTCGCCGGGGTAAACAAGGCGCTGGAACAGGCCGCCGCGCTGGCAAAAGACGAGATGGGCCGCGCCGCCGGCTCCATGCTCCCGCCCGGCTTCGACATGAGCCAGTTCGGGTTTTAGTCAGTTGTTTGTTGTCAGTTGAGAATCTGCTGAACCTAACTGCCTCGTCAGTTCGCTTGCTCTGTATGTAGTCTGTGCAGTCCTCAAGGCCCGATCTATCGCTTCCCTCAGGCACACAACTGACCACTGACCACGAACAACTGACAAAAAGTGTGACACACCACTGTCGCTTTTCAGGTGTATTTTGTCTGATCGAACCTGGCAGATTTTTGATTTGATAGAACCACATGCAGTTTACATCGGAATCCGTCGAGGCGCTGGTAGAACAGTTCACAAAGCTGCCGACGGTCGGGCGGAAAACGGCGCAACGGCTGGCGGCGTTCGTGCTGAAGATGCCCCGTGAGGAGGTCGTCGAGCTGGCAAAGGCGCTCGTCGCGGTGAAGGATCGTGTCAAGTATTGCACGGTGTGCCACAACGTCACGGATACGGACGTGTGCCCGGTCTGCAACTCGTCCAGACGTGACCGCTCGGTCGTCTGCGTAGTGGAGGAGCCGACGGACGTGATGGCGCTGGAACGCACGGGCGAGTATCATGGCGTCTACCATGTGCTCGGCGGGGTCATCTCACCGCTCGACGGAATCGGGCCGGAAGACCTGCACATCCGGGAACTGGTGGCGCGTGTCACGGCCCCGCAAGAGGCCGTACCAGCAGGGGGCGACGGCCACGTCGCCGAGCAAGCAGCGGATTACGCAGACCGTCCACCTGTCCGGGAAGTCATCCTGGCCATGAACCCGAACGTGGAGGGCGACACGACGGCGTTTTACATCTCGCAGTTGTTGAAGCCGTTCGGCGTGAAGGTGACGCGCATCGCGCGGGGCCTGCCCATCGGGGGAGACCTGGAATATGCGGACGAGGCCACCCTTTCGCGCGCGCTGGAAGGTCGGGCGACGCTCTGATACCCGATCCGGTCATCCAACGGATCTGCTCTGGAAAGAAGGCGGACGCCCCGGCGGTGCGTCCCTACCGGCATGGACGACTGGTACGACAACTGTTAACTGCTCACTGTTATCTGCCAACTGCTCCCCCATGCCTCGACGTGGTGCGTTGATCCTGGCGGTCCCGGTCGTGTTGATCCTGCTGGGATACGTGCTCTACCCGAGCCTGTCGACGTTTGCGCTGGGCCTGCGGCCCGCCGGGATCGCCGAGGTGTTCTCGTCGTGGCATTCCTCCAACGTCCGTGCCCTCGTCAATACCGTTTCCATTTCGCTGGCGACGGTGCTGGGCGCGGGCATCGTCGGCACGGCGCTCGCCTACTTCTTCTTCCGGTTCAGCTTTCCGCTCAGGAAGACCCTCATGACGCTGGCGGCGCTGCCGCTGGCACTCCCTCCACTCGTGGGCGTGCTCGCGTTCCTGTTTCTGTATGGGGAGAGCGGCATCCTGCCACGCGGCATCCAAGCCCTGTTTCATCTGAGTGAGGTGCCCTTTGCCTTCGACGGATTGTGGGCGGTGTGGCTGGTGCAGGTCTACACGATGTACGTGTACTTCTATCTGTTCGTCTCCGCTGGTTTGCAGGGCATCGACCAGAGCCTGTTGCAGGCGTCGGTGGGACTTGGAGCGTCGTCGTGGATGACCTTTCGGCGGGTGATCCTGCCGCTGCTGCGTCCTTCCCTGGTGAGCGCGGCGCTGCTCGTGTTCATGATCGCGATGGCCTCCTTCACGGCCCCCCTTCTCTTCGCCGGGACGGAGCCGTTCCTGACACTCCAGATCTACAACTACAAGACGAACGGCAACCTCGACCTGTCGGCTACCGTCTCGACGGTGCTCACCTTCATCTGCATCCTCTTCTTGCTCGGCATCGAGTTCGGGAACAAGCGGCGCAGCACGGGCGCAGCGAAGGGCGTGTCGGCAGCGGCCCAGCCGATCCGGAGCGGGCCGGGCCGAATCGCGGCGATTGGGGTGGCCGCAGTCGTTCTCGTACTACTGGTGCTCCCCATCCTCACCATCGTGCTCATCTCGTTCGCCCAGGAAGGAAGCTGGACGTACCAGCTCTTGCCTGCGCGGTATACGGTGGAGAACTACGCTTCCCTGTTCGCCGAACCCCGGATCTTGCAGCCGATTCTGAACAGCCTGAAGATGGCGGGCCTCGCTACGGCTGCCAACGTCGTATTCGGCGTGGGGGCCGCCCTCCTCATCGTCAAGAGCAGGCTGCCGGGGCGTACCGTCGTCCGCATCCTCACCGCGCTGCCTTTCGCCATTCCGGGGACGGTGATTGCACTGAACCTGATCGTGTCCTTCAACCAGCCCACCCTTCCCTCCTTCGGGCAGATCCTCGTGGGGACGTTCTGGATCCTGCCGCTGGCGTACTTCATCCGCAACATTCCGCTCGTGGTGCGGAGTACGACGGCCTCCCTGGAACAGTACGACGACCGGCTCACGGAAGCGTCCGAGAACCTGGGAGCCTCCTACTTCCGCACCTTCCGGCAGGTGATGTTCCCGCTCGTACTGCCGGGCATCCTGGCGGGGACACTGCTGACGTTCGTGACGGCCCTGGGCGAGTTCGTGTCCTCCATCATGCTATATGTGTACGGCAACCGGCCCATCAGCGTCGAGATCCTGGCACAACTGCGTCTGTACGAGTTCGGGACGGCGGCGGCGTACAGCGTCTTCCTGATCGTCCTCATCGCCGCGGCCGCACTCGTGGTCCGCCGTTTCGGCGCGACCGACCCGGCGACGGCGCAGATATAGGCAGTGTTCAGGTGTTAACGTGTTCAAGTGTTGTCGAATTGATACTGGTTCCCGGATAAGGTAATGCATAGCGTCCCCTGCCCTTTTGCTCTCCCAAACGCCCACGCCCTTCTTACCCTCCTGGATTCGTAGTCTCCGCGAAGCGAAGCGCATCAATCCAAAATCCTAAAACCGGAACCCAACCTTGCAGGCGGGCGGTGTGTATCTTAACAGGTTCTGAAAGACAGGAGCATCGCGGTATAGATCCGAATAGATGAAGATTACGGTTATCGGGGCAGGCACCATCGGCGCGGCAGTTGCGTACCACCTCAGCCGGCAGGACGGGGTGGAACAGTTGCAGGTGTGCGACTCTCGCGCGCGCGCCTTGCAGGGGCTGCACGAGCGCATCCAAAGCCCGAAGCTGCGCTCATTCCAGACCGACGCCCGCGACCCCAGTATACTGGAATCCATCGTAAAGGGGAGTTCCTGTGTGATCAGCTGTGTTCCGCCACAGATCAACCCGGGGCTGGCCAGGCTGTGCGTCGACCTCGGCTGCCACTTCTGTGAGCTGGGGGGGAACGATGAGATCGTCCAGCAGGAGCTTGCGCTGGCCGAGCAGGCCCGCGAGAAGTCTATCTGGATCGTACCGAACTGCGGCCTCTCCCCCGGCCTGTGCAACATCCTGTGCACGGACGGCGTCGAGCAGTTCGACGAAGTGGAGGACGTCTTCATTCGGGTGGGCAACATCCCCCTCCACCCGGAGCCACCGTTCAACTTCCGCATCTCGTGGTCGGCCGAAAAGATCCTGGACGACTATACGCTGCCCGCGCAGATGATTTGCGACGGAAAGGTGGAAGACGTTACGCCCCTTACGGACACGGAACGAATCGACTTTGACGATCCGTTTGGGACGCTGGAGGCTTTTTACACATCAGGCGGGCTCACGACGCTCGTTCGCGACCTCGACGGAAGGGCCAGAACCCTAGATTACAAAACGATCCGCTGGCCCGGACATGCCGGCCAGATGCGGTTCGTCCTGGGGCTGGGCTTTGCAGACAAGCAGACCATCGACGTCCGCACGCACCTGACCTACCGCGACCTGCTGATCCGCCGCATGCGGCAGCGGCTGGGCGGACAATATGACGACGCCGTTCTACTGCGCATCCTGATCCGTGGGAAGAAAGAAGGGCGCGCCTGCTCGCTGCTGTACCAGATGATCGACTACTACGACGAGGAGCAGCAACTGAGCGCAATGATGCGCTGCACCAGCATCCCGACGGCCGTGGTGGCCTACATGATCGCCAGTGGTCAGGTGCCGGGGGGCGGCGCCGCGCCGCCGGAGCACGTAGTCCCCAAAGCCGAGTTTTGCAACATTCTGGCCGAGCGTGGCTTGCACATCGAAACGCAATGGTTCGACGGCTACCGGGACGTGGGCGATCCGTCCTCGGACGGGAGCCTGTGAGCGTACGAGCCTGAGATACCCTGGGCGGGGTACTGGTTCTTACTTATCCTCGTGCCCTCTTACGCTCGCAGGCTCATAGATTCCCCGGCTCCTCCTCAATGGGCGGAGCCGTAGGCGCGGAGAGTGGCGCCGTTGAGGGCCTTGCCGATGTCCGAACAGAGATAGAGGCACAGCTCGACCAGCGCATCGGCCTGTACCCCTTCCTGAGCTTCTGATTCGCCGCCATACAGGATGGAAGAGGGCGCGACGGCGTGGGCCGTGACCCCCTGCGCCACGTACTCCTCCGAGACCGCCTCCACGAGCCGAATGAGACCCGCCTTGGACGCCGCGTAGGCGGCCTGTTGGGACTTCCCCCTATCGGCGCCCTGCCCGGCGGCGAAGCCGATGAGGCATCCCGGACCGCCTTGCATGGCGCGAACCGCCTCTCGAAAGCACAGGAAGGCCGACGTGAGATTCGTGCGCATGAGGAGCTCCCATTCGTCCAGGGAGGTCTCCTCAAGCGGCGCGGCGCTCCACGTGCCCACCGTATGAACGAGCACATCGACGCGCCCCAACCTTTGCTGGACCTCGTCGAAGCAACCCCGTGCTTCCGCCTCATCGGCCACGTCGGCGACGAGTAGGGTCCCGCTGTCCGCCTCAGTGATGCGGGACCGCTCAGCGGGATTCCGGACCACGGCAGCCACGCGCCCGCCCGAGCGTGCAAACCCCTCGACCATGCGCCTACCCAGCCGCCCCCCTGCCCCGGTGACGACTACAACCTTGTTCCCGATATGGGGGTAATCCATGTGACTCCAGCCAAAGCTCCCGCAAAGGCGCCTGCCGATTCGAGTGATCTTTATCCCTCTGAAGCCTGCCCGAGGGGAAGCATACGTACAATTCTATGGCGGTCCAGAACAATTATGATACAGACTTGTAACACTGCACCCTTCGCTTTCGCCGGGGAAATGCACGGAATGTGCTTCTTCCGCCTGGCAGGGGACAGCGAAGGGTATTGAGCTAAAGCCTCAGCTATCTTACATTTAGTTTTCGCCGCGCCCGGCAGCCCATAATGCCCGGCACCCACATTCGGCGAGCGACTCCTACCACGAGACCAGATCCAGACCTGCGTATCGGCACATCTCGCTACCACGTTCTGCGCGATTCATAGCAGTCTGTCATGGCTTCCGCGCCCCTTCCGATGCGGTTGCCGGATGTCTCAGGGATTCTAATCGGTTCACCGGGTTCGTGCGAGTACGCCACGTCTCTACGAGTACACCTATCTCGGTAGGCACCACTGCGCCTTCCCGCCTCGTCATGCACCCGGCGACCGTGCTGGCTACCCTGCTAGCCGGTGCGACGCTCATGTCGGCGGTTCTGATCGGTACTGCAGCGCCTGGCGAGCGGCCCGCATCGCGGGAAGGTCGCGGAATGTACGTCGCCCTGGCGGATACGGACAGCACGGCTGTGCCTGCCAACAAGCTCCGCAACCAGGATTCTATTGCAGTACCGGCAGCCGGCCTGGTGAATGATGAGACGGTTGTAGCCGATTCGACCCTGGCAGACTCGACTGCGTCGGGTCCGGCGTTGCCAGATTCGATGGTCCTGGGTCCGGCGGATTCTATTGTGACGGATTCTACCGTGCTCAACTCCGGTGTGGTCGATTCCACTGTGGCTGATTCCACCCTCGCCGACTCCGCCGGGGCGCGGCGTGACACGTCCCTGGTAGACCGGTATCTGCACCCGTTCGAGCGGGACCGGCGGACCGCATCGCTCTTCCAGCGTAGAACCTCTCCCCTCTCCACAGGTCTCGGCAACTACTGGAAGCACCAGATTACGCTCGATTCCACGTCCAACACGTACGTAGCCCGCGAGATGGTGGGCGGTGCCGACGTTCGTTATCCCCTGGAGCTGGATGCAGACCAGTACCGGCAGGCACGCCTGGAAGAGGATATCACCGACAACTGGTCACAGATCCTTACCCAGCGGGAGCAGCAGCGGAACGCGCAGAAGCGCGGAGGCCTCGGGTTCGACATCGTGATTCCAGGCGGGCGGCAAAGCGCCTTCGCCACCATCTTCGGCGCCCCGAAAGTAGATCTGCGGGTGACGGGACAGGCCAACATCCTGGCCGGATTCGACCAGCGAACGAGCAAGCAGATGGCAGTCGTCGGCGGCAAGACGAGCCGGCTGGACCCGACTTTCAAGCAGGATCTGAGCCTCGGCATCGTCGGCACCATCGGCGACAAGCTCAGTGTCGACGTCAGTTGGGACACGAAAAACCAGTTCGACTACCAGAACCAGCTCAAGCTGAGGTACAAGGGGCACGAGGATGAGATCGTGCAGAGTGTGGAGGCAGGCAACGTCATCCTCAACACCCCGTCGACCCTCATCCGGGGCGGGCAGAGCCTTTTCGGCCTGAAGAGCGAGTTTCAACTGGGCGGCCTGCACCTGACGACAGTCGCCAGCCAGCAGGAAGGCGAGGCCAACTCCCTCGCCATCAACGGAGGCGCGCAGTCGCGTTCGTTCGAGATCAGCCCGATCGACTACGACGACAACAAACATTTCTTCCTCGGGTACTATTTCCGCAACCGCTGGGAGGAGGCCCTGAGCACACCGCCCAATATTCTACTCGCGGATGGATTCGAGCAGATCGAGGACATCGAGGTCTGGAAGCTCGACCCGCAGGCCCGGAATTCACAGACGCAGGGCGTCCGTACCGCCGTGGCCATGGTGGATCTGGCGGAACCCTGGGAGCTTTTGACGGAAGCCGACAGCTTTAAGACGCCGATCCTTCCGGGTCCCAACCAGGATCAATACGACGAGCAGTTCCTGCAAAACCAGATACGAGACGGGAGCGCCAAGCCAAGCAGCAACCTGGGGCAGGCGCCGCATCCCCTCCAGTCGTTCGACTACCAGGTCGGCAAGTTCCGGCTGCTGGAAGAGGGGAGCGATTACGACCTGGACCCAACGCTCGGCTACATCTCCCTTCGCTCGGGGCTGGCGGAGAACGAGGCATTGGCCGTGTCGTACCGGATGCGCACGATCAACGGTACCGTTCAGATCGGCGACTTCTCTACACAGTCGGGCGGTACGACCAATAGTGCGTTGGACGACAAGCTGGTGTTGAAGCTGCTGCGTCCGACGCAGTTGCAGGCGCCCGCGTTGAACTCTGACCAGAGCGGTTTCAATCCGGCGGCCTGGTACCTGGAGATGCGCAACATCTACGACCTCCAGAGCCGCGGCATCAACGCGAACGATTTCCAGCTCGACATCTACTACGTAGCGCCGGGGCGGACGGCCAGCAAGACCCTGCCGGGCTCGAACGACGAACTGCTCTCCCTGCTCGGCCTCGACCGTTTGGGCATCGGGAACTCCTCCGGGCGCGATTTCCAGTTCGACTACCTCCCTGACTTTACGATCGATCCCGACAGGGGACTGCTCATTTTCCCTTATCTACAGCCGTTCGGCAGCCGGATCGATGAGGTTCTGCGCGCCAGGGAAGGCTCCGACTACCAGCAGGACAGCACGAAATTCGAGTTCACCGACCTCTACATCCAGAAGAAGGAGAATGCACGGAAGCTGACGCTGCACGACGTCTACCGCATCCGGGGCTCCTTCAAGGGAGCGGTTCAGTCGTACTACAACCTCAACGCCTTCGCGGGCCTGGTGCCGGGTTCCGTACACGTTACGTCCGGCGGCACCCCGCTCCAGGAGGGCAGCGATTATACGGTGGACTACCAGGGCGCGACGGTCAACATCATCAACCCGGCCTACCTGACGGCGGGACGCGGGATCAACATTACCTACGAGCAGAACCAGTTCTTAAACATTCAGAAGAAGACCCTGCTGGGCGCCCGAGCGGATTACACGGTGAGCGACAACCTGACGCTGGGGGCCACGGTCATGCGGCTGAACCAGAAGTCGCCGGTGGACAAGTTCCGCCTCGGGGACGAGCCGGTCTCCAACATGATCTGGGGTGTGGACGGCAACTGGAACCTCGAGCCTCGGTGGCTGACCCGCGCGGTCGACGCCCTTCCGCTGATCCAGACGAAGGCGCCGAGCGCCATCCACCTTACGGGTGAATTTGCCCAGCTTCGTCCAGGCAATGCCCAGACCCTGGCATTCCAACGCACGAGGAAGGAGCTCCTGCGCAACAACCGCGATTTCTCGTCGGACGAACTGCACGGCGTTTCCTACTTGGACGACTTCGAGGGGTTCGAAAGCAACTTCTCGCTCCGGCAGGCTGGCGGCTGGTCGATCAGCGCGGCGCCCGACTCCATTACAGCGGTGGACGGTGTCGGCCGCGTGTTCGGCGCCCTCGGCGACTCCCTTCGCACGAACTGGCGCGGCCTGTTCGGCTGGTACACGCTATTCCAGGGAGCCTGCAATGAAATAAGGGAAGAGTGCGCCCAGAATCCCCTCGTCGCACGCCAGATTCGTATCCAGGACGTATATCCCAACCGGCAGACACAGCCGGGAACCAACGACCTCCTGACTACGCTGGACCTCTACTACGACCCGCACGAACGCGGTCCGTACAACTATACACGCGACCTGAAGGGATTCATCGACAATCCGCAACTGACCTGGGGCGGCATCACGCAGCACCTCCCGGAGGGGTATAACGACTTTACGCTGAAGAACATTGAGTTCATCGACCTGATCGTCAGCCCGATCGCAGAGAATCAGGCCAACGACGCGGGTCCGAACGCAAAGCTGCTCCTCGACCTCGGCTCAATTTCGGAAGACGTCCTCCCGGACGAGCAGCCGAACATGGAAGACGGCCTGTCGTCCGATCTGTCCCAACCGCCGGACGTAGACGCATGGGGGCGGCTTCCCACCGGCACCCAGGATCTCATCGTCACGGTGGACCAGGAGAAGCGGCGGACGGACGACCTCGGCCTCGACGGCCTTGCCTCGTACGATCCGGACCATTACATCGAGGAAACGGTCGACGTTACCGAGCAGAGCTTCTTCGGGGACTTCCTCCAGGCCGCACACCAGGCGCTCGACGCAGCCAGCCCTGCCGATCCGAATTACAAGTACCTGCAGGCCGAGGTGGCGAAGGCCGATCACGACCCCTCCGGCGACGACTATTACTTCTACGGAGACGACGACTACTATGGAAACCCGGACTTCTTCCCAGCGGATGCCTATCCGAACGGTGCCACGCTTCAGCAGCGGTACAGCCGGTACTACGCTGGTGTGGAGCTGAACTCGTTTCAGGGGCAGCAGGAACTGGGCACGTCGAGTTCGAGGCGCGGCATCTCGCGGGTACCCGATACGGAGGACATCAATGCCAACTCCACGTCGGATACGGACGACAACTACTTCGAGTACGAGATTCCGCTGAGCCTCGCCAAGCTGAACGAGTTTGCGGACAACGACCGGGACGACGGCGTAGACGGCGATTACGTGGTAACCCGTATCTCGGGCGACGGCACTCCCCAGAATCCGGGCTGGTTTCTCGTGCGTGTTCCGTTACAGCGGCCGACGCGCCGCATCGGCAACATACAGGATTTCACCCTGATCGAGTCGATCCGCCTGTGGACGACCGGTCACACCGACCCGTTCACACTGCGCATCGCCGGGTTCGACCTCGTCGGCAGCCAGTGGCAGAAGGCCACGGAAGTGATACACGACCCGGATTACCTCGTCGTAGGACAGGACGACTCCAAGCTCGGCATCTCCTCCGTCAATACGGAGGAGAACCGGAACACGTACGCCTCTCCTCCGGGCACGGTGGTGAACCAGATCCGCAGTACGCTGGGTACGGGTACGGTGCCGGCCCGCGAGCAGTCGATGGCGCTTACAGTACAGAACCTGATGCCGGGCCACCAGCAGGCCATCTACAAGACGTACCAGGAAGAGAACCTGCTGAAGTACTCCAACATGCGCATGTTCGTACACATGCACGGAACGCTCGGCAGCGGCGAGAACCTCGGGCAGATGGCTATGACCGACCTGGAGCGGGCTCGCTCGAAGGCCAAGCTTTTCATCCGGATCGGGTCGAACCAGACGACGGACTACTACGAATACGAGCAGCCGCTGACCCCGAGCCTCGATCCGTCTTCCACGCAGTCACAGAATGCCGATGCCCTCTGGCGCACGCGCGAGAACTACAACGGCGAGATCGTCGACCTGAACTCGGTCAACATCGAACTGGCCGCCCTGAACGCCCTGAAGGTCTTACGCGATCGGATGCTGAGCGAGGGCGTGACGACCCAGGACTCAATTTTCTGGAGCAGCGACGTCAACGGCGTTCACCAGGAAGGAGCCCCCGACGTCTCCGAGTTTGCACCTCCGGGCGCCCGCATCGGCATCAAAGGCAATCCGACGCTCGCCAAGGTCAATACCCTCGTCATAGGCATTCGGAATCCCGGCGACCCGGTGACATACACGCCGGAGGACGTACTCCAACAGGTGACCGTGTGGGTAAACGAACTCCGCACATCGGGCTACGACGAGAAGGTAGGGTCGGCCGGCCTGTTCAATGCCGACATCCAGCTCGCCGACGTTGGCCGGATCAAGGCCAATCTCAACATGCAGACGGACGGCTTCGGCGGCCTGAACAGTACACTCGGAGACCGCGACCAGACCGCCATTAACAACTGGGGCATCCTGACGTCGTTGAACCTGGACAAGTTCATTCCCGAGCGATTCGGGTGGACGCTGCCGGTCACCTTCCAGATACAGTCCAACACGTCTACGCCCCGGTTTTCCCCGCAACGCGGCGACGTCCGGCTCGCAGAGATATACGGCCTGACGACGGACCTGACGCCGGCACAGCGCGACAGCCTGAAGCGAGCCACGCTGGACGAGGCACAGACCTATTCCCTGAACCGGTCGTTTACGGCGAGCCTCCAGAAGAGCGGCTCCAAGTCGCAGCTTTTGCAGCATACCCTCGACGGCCTCGCGCTCAATTATTCGTACAGCGATGCCGCCGCGCACAATCCGACGCAACGCCAGAACGACCAGTGGCGGTGGGCCGGATCCGTTTCGTACCGGCTCGGCTTCAGAAAACCACATACGGTCCGGCCGCTCTGGTTCCTGGAGGACGTGCCCATTCTGGGCGCGTTCGGCGGCATACGGCTGAACTACCTCCCGCAGAGCGTTACGGCGGCGGGCTCCGTCCGGCGCTTCTTCGCAAGCCAGCAGCAGCGGCCTCCAAACGTCAACTCGTTTGACGCGCTGCGCTATCCGACCCGGCAGCAGCATTCGCTGGAGGGCCAGCGCACGTTCGGAATGGACTACAACCCGTTCACCTTCCTGAACCTGAGCTACGACGTCAGCACGGACCAGAACCTCAGCGCAGTAGGCGTGGATACGCTCACCTCCATGGTAATGCCGGACGGAAGCGTGAACGACCACCCGACCCGTGCAGAGATGCTCGCCCACCCCGATAGCCTCCTGTACACGCTGGTGCCGACGCCGACGGGCCAGATCGTCAGCCGTCTGTTCTCCGGAAGAAGCCCGCGTACCGAGCAGTACGACCAGCGTTTCAGCGCCACGTTCCAACCCAAGTTCGCCAAGGCGAAGGCCTTCGACTGGATCACCTTCCAGCCTGTGACTTACAGCGCCACGTTCGGGTGGAACAACGGACCGGTAGGTCAGATCGTCGGCGCTACGGTGAACAGCAGGGTAGACATCAAGGGGGGCATCTCCCTGCGGCCGCAGGATCTATGGCGCAAGTTCGGCTTTTATCGGCACATTGAGGACGCCCAGAAGCGGGCCGACCAGGAGAAGAAGCAGGAGCGAGAGCAGCGCGAGAAAGAACGACGTGAGCGCCGGGAACAGGAGAAGGCTGCAAGGGCGGCGGAGAAAGAGGCCGGCCAGGCGGCGGCCGACAGTAC
>DASSAV010000142.1:0-6028 GCA_035699265.1 Rhodothermales bacterium | reverse complement strand
CCATCGGCTGCCGTAAACCGCCCCCCGCACATCTGCCATTGACGTCGGATCTGGGGCAGCCAGGTCCAGTGGCTGAACACGAAACCAATGCCGCGGCTCTCCAGCCAGTCGAAGTAGGGCGGAACCAGGAGGTGGGGAGACGAAGCTCGATATGCGGCTGAAAGGTTTTGGGGATACTCCCGAAGAAGCCATCCAGTTCTGCGATGTTTTCCTCGGGCGAGGGGGCGTCGCGCACGCGCTGGTATTCCTGCTGGAAAATGACTCCCTGCAACGTATCTCCCAGGATGTCCAGCGCGGGATTCAGAAACAGCTTCGTGAATGCTTCGGCATTCACGAAGTCCGGATTTTCCTCGTAGTGGATGCCCGCCCCTTTGCCGCTCCGGCGCAGCGTACGTGCAAAGTACGCTTGAGGTGCCTTCAGGAGGAAAAGCGCGTCGTCGGGCGCGTCATCGACGTAGTTTCTGAGCACGTGGACGCTGTTGCTCGATGATCCGTCGGCTTCTAAAAGCGGCCGGTAGAACGTGAAATCGAGTTCGAGGACGCTGAAGTGCTCGAAGTAGTCGCGGACGGATTCCACCGGGAGCATCCGTTCCTCTAAGACCTGTCCGTTGAGCCTCTTGGTTCGGCTCTCGACACGCTCCTCATAGTCGTGCGGATAGATCTGGCCGATCCACCCTGCGTACCGGTCGCCTGCTGTTCCGAAATGAAGGTTCGGGTGAACCTCCCTGAAATCGTAGGCGGCAACCCGCTCGCGCCGTTCGAGAATCTCTTCATCCATGGTAGCCACCTCAACTGCCAGATCTTACCTTCCTGGCCCGCGCGTCATAGCTCTTGCGACCGAAGTCCGTTCTCGGTAGGGCGAGTGACAGTATACCTGCCTCCCGCGACGCCTGTTGCACCGGGCGCCCGCCTGTCGCGGCGGCGATGGAGCGCAGCGTGCAGGTGGTGCATGGACAGGTAGATGCCGGCCAGCAAGAAAACGTAGTAGGCCAGAAAGCGCCACGTGAGCAGGGTCGGTGCGACCAGCGTCGGCGGGATCAGCGGTCCGATCAGGAGGGCGTACAATCCTTCCACGCCTCCGGACCCGCCGGGAGTGGGCAGGACCAGATTGCCGAGGGACATCGCAATCGTCCGCAACTCCACGAGCAATATATCAGCCTGGGGATAGACGCTTAGGACGACGATCAGCGGGAGGGAAAGCTTGGCGACCCAGGTGAGCAGCGTAAGGCCCATTCCTCCGAGATAGAAACGGACGGGCTGGGAGCGAAGCAGGAGCGCACGCGCATTGAGTCCTTCCGCTTCGCGGTCGATGCGCACCTGCACAGGTCGAAACCACCTTAACCTGGTGAGGCAGGCGGCGGCCTTCTGCAAAACCTCAGGTCGGTACAGGGTGGCATATCCGAAGCAAACCTCCCACACTAGGATACCGGCGAAAACGGTAATGAACCCCCCGACTCCCACCACCCCCAGGTAGGCCGGGAAGACGGGCACAAACGATGAGGCGAGGAGGACCGTGGGAATCAGGAGCGTAAAGAACACCTTGTCCATCAGCATTGCGAAAAGCATGAAGGCCGCGGCGTCGCCTAGACCGACGTGTTGATCGCGGGAAATATATACGGCAGCCAGAGGCCCTCCTCCGATGGCGGAAGGACTGATGTTGGAGAAGAAGTCCCACGCGAGTTGCGCCCGAACGGCCGCCGCGAAACCCAGTTGCCGGTGCGAGACGTACCGGAGCCGCCAGGCGCCCAGCACCACGCGCGCTATGACGCTGGCTACTGCCGCCGCCAGAAGCCACAGGTTCAGTTCCGCGAGCGCCTTGCGGAACGCTGTGAGATCGAAGGTGGCGTAGGCAATAGCCACGACGACGGCGAGGCTCAGCAAGGTTGGCCAGAGCGCCCTTCCCAGCGAAATACGCAGTGGACGGACGCTTCGGCCTGCATAGTCCGCCGGATCTTGCGCTATGGTCGTCTCCTGTGGTTGCAATGGTGGGTAGGGACCTGCGTGGGCTGCCTGGGTGGATCGCGGCTAGGATGATTGCGCGTGGTCTTGCCGGATGGCCTGCTTCAGTTTCCGATACGTTTCGTGCATGGCCTCCGGTACCACCTTAACGTCGCCCACGGTGGGCATGAAGTTCGTATCCCCGCTCCATCGCGGCACTACGTGCATGTGGAGGTGATTCGGAATGCCGGCTCCGCCGGCCTTACCCAGATTCATCCCCAGGTTAAAACCTTCCGGACACAGCGCCGTGCGCAGCCATCGGATGCAATGGCCCGTCACGCGGGCGATCTCGATCTGCTCCGCTTCGGTCAGATCCTCATAGTCCTCCACCTGCCGGTAGGGGACGATGAGAAGATGCCCGTTATTGTAAGGAAACCTGTTCATAATCACGAACACACATTGACCACGCCAGAGGATCAGGTTCTCCTCGTCCCGATGCTCTCGCTCCAGCCGAACAAAGACGGAGACGTCGGCCTTTTCTTCGGAAGCTTCGA
The DNA here is from genome assembly GCA_035699265.1 of Rhodothermales bacterium. GTDB lineage: Bacteria > Bacteroidota > Rhodothermia > Rhodothermales > DASSAV01 > DASSAV01. Next base: position 3,536 of record DASSAV010000142.1, on the reverse strand, counting down.
CGTGGTTGTCCAGAAGCTCGGACCGCCATGGGCTCCAGATTCTATTCATAACGGAAGCCCGCCACATCGTGATACCAGGCCAGGCTCTTGTCGAGATCCTTTACGGTCAGGGATGCCGAGAGGCTGCTGGCCCGGAAGGACTCAGGCTCTGGGCATCCGGTGGCGCCGCCAGAGATCGGCGAATGGGTGCTCATGGAATGTCCCGTATGGAGTTAGCGGACGTTTGGACGATAAAGAGACCTGGGCCTGTGGTCTGGCGGCTCAATTCAGGTTCACGACGTTCTTTATTTACTTCCTCTCCAAGATAGAGATATCCCGCGATTCATCGACAGTGTTCCTGGTCGGCGTGCTTGCCCCGAGCCACGCTCGGGCGCTGGCAAACATCGCCAGTGCCCGCGCGTTCCACCGCCGACCTGCAACATTAGTGTATCCATGCGAGAAAAGAGAGCAGATCTGCACCTCCACACGACGTGCTCCGACGGGGAGTTGACGCCGGCACAGCTCGTGCAGAAGGCCGCCCGGCGCGGTCTTCAGCTCATAGCCGTCACCGACCACGATACCGTCGATGGGTTCGAGGAAGCCACTGGGACGGGGGCTCGAATCGGTGTTACGGTCATTTCCGGCGTCGAGTTGAGCGTGCACGTTGATAGCCGGGAGATTCATCTCCTCGGCTACTTCTTCGACCCGAAACACGAGCGCCTGCTGCAACAACTGGCACAATTTCGGGAGCAGCGATCCGATCGCGCCCGTTCTATCGTGGAGCGGCTGAACGGCGTTGGAATTCCACTCACATTCGAGGCCGTTCTGGCACAGGCGCGCGGGGAGGCCCTGGGACGCCCGCACGTGGCGGCTGCGCTGGAATCCGCAGGACACGTGGCAGATCGGCAAGAGGCTTTCCAGCGGTTTCTTGGCCCTGCGGGGGCGGCATACGTCCCCAAACCGGAGTTTCCTGCCCGGAAAGCCCTCTCGCTCCTCCATGAAGCCGGAGGCATTGGCGTACTCGCCCACCCCGGCCACTGGACGCCTGACGCCGTCGTCAGTACACTGGTCAAAGAAGGTCTGGATGGGATCGAGACCGTGCATCCGTCGCATCAGCCCTGGATCACTGCCTATTACGAACGGCTCGCTGAACGATATGGCCTCGTTCAGACGGGAGGCTCAGATTACCACGGGTCACGGCCGAAGGACGAGGAAAACATAGGGACGTTCACCATCTCTCTGAGCCAGGTAGAAACCATCCGAGCCCGCGCAGCCTGACCACGCCCCTTCTCACCCTCTCACCCTTTCCCCCTTTCTCCCGCTCGTCCTTTCTTCCTTTCTTCCTTTCTTCCTTTCCTCCTCTCTTTCCCTCTTTCCCGAACCCCGCTCTCACACGCGAGTTGGTAGGGCACCGCTCTCCGTTGTATCTTCGTTCCGCCTCGTTGTTTAGAAGAATTGCCTGCCCGAATGCCCGAAACCATAGAGGGAACCCTCGTTGCGAAAGATGCCGGCTTCGCCATCGTGGTGAGCAGGTTCAATGTGTTCGTAACTGAGAAGCTTCTGGAAGGAGCGCTGGATGCGCTCAAGCGCCATGGAGCCGACGTGGAGCGGGTGCACGTCATCTGGTGCCCCGGCTCGTTCGAGATCCCCCTCGTCGCGAAGAAGCTGGCGGACTCCGGGAAGTACGATGCCGTCATCTGCCTGGGAGCTGTCATTCGCGGTGCTACGCCTCATTTCGATCTCGTAGCGAATGCCGTAGCCAGTGGAACGGCCCGGGCGATGCTCGATTCCGGCGTGCCGGTGATCTTCGGCGTCCTCACGACAGACACCATCGAGCAGGCGGTCGAACGCGCGGGTGCTAAAGCCGGAAACAAAGGCACCGACGCCGCCGCGACCGCCATCGAGATGGTCAACCTCCTCCGCCAGTTGTAACCTGCCCAGCCCCTCGGCCCAACGCTGCCCAACCCGAGCAACCTATCGCCACATCGCTACCACCTCGTTAGAAACGCGCGCTCAGGTACCCCTGCCACCGCTTGCCTGCAGGGTGCGCAAGCGCCCGATCATTCAGAGTAGCGCATGGCTGGATTCAGGTTGTTAAATCGGCATAGGAAAGAATCTCCCCTCCTGGACAGGAGGGGCCGGGGGTGGTGGACCAACAACCTTTGCATCAGCACGAATTCAGGGGTTTCCACCTCTTCCCCCCCGATTACAACCGGCACCTTCGCCCGGATCGCCCTGCTTTTGCTCCTGTGCTGGAGCGCCAGGTCCGCCTCCGCACAGGTAGGCTCGTGGCGCAGCTATACCTCCATGCGCGAGGTGACGGCCCTCTCCGCCTCCGGTGATGCCGTGTGGGTGGGGACCACCGGCGGCATCTACAGATACACGACGGCCACGGGGGAAATAAAGCGCTATACCAACATCGAAGGCCTCCATGCCCCCGACGTTGCTGCCCTTACCTTCGATGCGGGCTGCGGCGCTGCGGGGTGCGTCTGGATCGGATACGACGATGGCGTGATCGACCGGCTGGATGTAGATGCGGGCGCCGTGACGACCTTTAGGGACCTCCAGCGGGCCGACCGCTACCCCTCCAGAACAATCAACCGGATGGTCCTGAACGGCGACTCGCTCCTGATCGCTACGGCCTTCGGACTGGTCGTATTCGACAAATCGAGATCCGAAGTCCGGGATACCTACGACCAGATCGGCAATGCCCCCCCGGCCATGCCCATATACGATGCGACTGTAGCCGAGGGGCCGGACGGCGGGGCGGCACTCTGGCTTGCCACCGAACAGGGCGTCGGATACGCCTATCTCCGTTCGCCAAATCTCAAGGATCCGGCCGCCTGGACAGTCGAAACGTCCGGCCTGCCCTCTCCACAGGTCTTGTCTCTTGCAGCATTTCAGAACGTGCTCTATGTGGGCACGGCCTTGGGGCCGGCCCGGCGTGACGCCGGCGGGACCTATACCGCGCTCCCCGTGACGGATTGGCCTGTTCTAAGCCTGGAATCGACGCCCGAAGGCCTACTCGGGTTGGATCAGTTCGCCGTGCTCGTCATGGACGGCAATGGCGCATTCTCCCGTTTCCCGCTACCGGGGGTCGAAAACCCGGTGGATGTAGCCCTTACGGGAGATACCGTCTGGGTGGGGGATCGGGCCGTCGGGCTCGTGCCAGCGCGCCTGGACCGGAACGGCCCGCCTAAACTTACCGCGCTCCAGGATTGCCAGGTAGCGCAGAATACCTGTTACCCCGCTGGGCCGTATTCCGGAATATTCGTGGACCTGGACGTCGACGGCATGGGAAACCTGTGGGCAGCCGGTGTCTCCGAGGCCGGAAGCGGCTTCCATCGCCTCGATCTGGAGGGGGAATGGACGGATTTCACCGGCGCCGCTATGCCGTTGCTTCAAGGCCGTAGCTCGTTCACGCGCGTTTACGCAGCCCCCGACGGCAATCTCTGGGCGGCCTCCGAAGGCAATGGGCTCGTGCAGGTCACGCCTGACGGTGAAGTGACGGTGTATACACGGGACAATTCCACGCTCCGTGCTTCGGAGGGCATATC
>DASSAV010000141.1:0-6913 GCA_035699265.1 Rhodothermales bacterium | reverse complement strand
CCTTCGTCGGAGAAGGCCACACCGCCGGTCAGGACCACGAGGTTGAATGGCGTCGTCCACAGGCCGCCTCCGTAGGCCGTGTGCCACAGGGCGGAGTTGTCGCCGTCCCACCAGACCCTGCCGTTGTCGACGAAGCCATAGGCGCCGAGGCTGCCCTTCGCGAGATAGACGTTGTAATCCAGGAGCTTGGTCCGTAGCTCAGCGCTCGTATACGCCATCGTGCGGCCCGCGAACCGGCCGCGGGCGAAGCCGCGCAGGTTGGAGTGTCCGCCCAGCAGGTTCGCCTGGAAGAACTCGAACGTCCCGAAGTTGTGCGCGCCGCCGGCGCGCAGGGCAAGCGTGAATTGTCCCGGCACGGGCAGCGTGTAGAAGTAGCGGAGATCGGTTCCGAGGTGGACGTACCGGTCATCCGAGGTGCGGACGGCGGCGTTGGCATCGGCATCGGCCTGCCAGCGGAAGCCGGAATGCGGGTTCAGGAGAGAATCGCGTTTGTCGATTACGAGCGAGGTGCGGATGCCCGCGAAATACTTGTCCGTAAGGTCGCTCGGTGAGAAGTTCAGATTCTGGGGGGATATGCCCTTCTGCGCTTCTATCGAGGTGAACTGGAACAGTGGCCCGACGGTCAGGGAGGAGTGCGGCGTCGAAAGGGAAGAATGCGGCGCAAATCCCAGTATGAGCGACGGCGATGCCGTCAGCCAGCGCAACCTCGCCCGGTACAGGAGATAGTCATCCTCCCCGGTTTCGTTTCCGAAACCATAGAACGAATGGAAGTTATTCTCCGTGCGTACCGTCGCGCGCAGGTCGGTGTCCCAGTTTCCCACGACGTCGGTGATGCGGCCGTCGTAATAACCGCTCAACGCCTTGCTCCGTTCGGCGTATTCGAGGAAGAAGGAGTGCCGGACAGCATAGGGCTCTCGCCGGAAGCCGGGTTTGGAAACGGCAAAGCCCAGCCCGACCGAAACGCCGTCGAAGCTGTTGTAGGATAGCGAGGCGCGGGGGGTCCCCTTCGTCAGTTCAAAGCGACGGCCCTGATAATCGTTTGCCAGGCTGTCGCCCGACAGCCTTACGTGGGCGCCAGGTCTCAGGTCCCATGATTCCTCCTTCTCGGTGTCATAGAAATAGTCCTGGCCGGGCGTGGCGGACCTGTCCTCGAAACGGTCGTCACCCGCGCCGCCCACGATGCGGAGCCGGATGTCGCTGTGCCCCCCGCCCTCTACCACGAACTGGTCCTTTCCACCCAGGCCATACAGGCGAATCTCGTTCGTTTCGTCGGGATAGAACGTGCGCCGGTACAGCTCGCGGACGGCGTCGCCCTCCTCGTGCGTTTTGTGGACGACGACCTCGGTGGTGCCGTCGTCCCGGCGTTCGATGTCGAACCGCTCGTGCTTGTCGGAGCCAACCACGTCTACGGTACGCGCGAGCATTGCGTAGTAGTGGGAGGCTACGGCCGGCAACTGGTCCCGGCGGGACTTGAGGGCCGCGATGGTATAGGGCCCGATTTCGGCGAAGACAGGGTCCGGAAGTTGCCGGACGGCGCGCGCGATGGCCGTATCGGTGAGCTGCGCCCGGATACTGTCGGCGATCTCTACCCAGTCCGAGCGAGACAGGGCCGACGTGAACCGGATGTCCAGTTCGGAGCCCTGCCAGTTGAGGCCGAGGAGGTAATGGATTTCGGGCGTAAAGTTAGCGAACCGTTTGACCACGACCGGGCCGAACCTGCGGCCCAGCTCGTTGAAAAAGCCGTCGAACTTTACGAATGCGAAGTCGCGGTCCCTGGGGACGCCCACGTATCGGGTGCCGTTGTCGGTCTCGAACTCGGCCCAGCGCCATTGGTCGTCGTGCCGGTCGAAGTCTCCGATGAGCATGTCGAAGAGGCGGGCCCGCGCAAAGGCGCGCTGATCCACCCGTTCGTCGTTGTCCTCCCGGACTTCCTCGTACATCTTGTCGGAGCCGACGACGTTCTCGGCGTAGCCGAAGCGGGCGGCGTCGGACTGGTTCTCATCGGGCTTTCGCTCGAAGAGGGCGAGCATGCCTGCATACTCGTCGCGGAATTCGCCCAGTGCCGGATCATCGGGTATGACGACGAGCGTGGGCTGCGTGTGCAGGACACCCGCCGCCCGCGCCAGTTCGGGCACCATGACGGCGCCCCAGGGATTGATGCTGGAGATCAGGTCGTTTACGATGTCCGATACGATGGTGCCCCAGTAGATGGGTTCGAGGGAGCGCGAGGCCTTTTTCTGCACCGACCGGAGTACATAGGGAAGACTGTCCGCGCTGATGAGGTGGAGGGAGGTCGTCTGCTCGCCTCCGCCTCTTTCGACGGGCGTAAGGCCCCCGGCGGTCGTTTGAAGATCGATGACGGGGATAGGGACGGGGGTCGTCCAGACGTCCCTGTATGCGTCGTTGAAGAAGAAGCGCCTGACCGGCCCGGCTCCATACCCGCGCTCAGGTGCCCTGGAAGTAGTGCCGGTGCTTTGAAAGGCGTACGGCTCGGGATCGGGCGGGAGCGTTTCGTGCCCGGCGGCGGAGCTGGCGAAAGCGTGATGCGGGTAGGACTGTGAGTCTGCTCGTGAGGAGGCTGGTCCGTCGCGGCCGTTGGCGGCGGTCAGGCTATCCTTCGAGGAAGGGAAGGGCAGTTGCTGCCCGTGTACCCTGTATGGCGTGAAAAGGGCCGTTATGGTCAGGAATAAAACACCGGCCGTATGGCGTATCGTATTTTCCACGTCGCGTCATGTCTCCTGGATTCAAATGCCCACGGAGCAGAATCACGAGCTGCCCCGTCCGGTTTCTCCCGCGCTGGAACGAACGGGTAATAAAGCTGGTCGGGAGGGGCGGCAGAGCATAGTACCAATCGCCCGCTCCCGGTAGGGACGCACCGCCGGGGCGTCCGCCTGCATGTTCAGAGCAGTCCTGCAAATCGATACCCCCATACTCCCATCGCCCACTTCCAAACTTCCACACCCGTACCCTCCTACTCACGTAGGCTACCCGACTCCTTTCCAGCGGCGGCCTGCGGTCGTTCTCATTACCTCCTATACTAACTCTTACCAGAACCGCTATTACTCTTCCCGTGCGCGGGCGAATGCCTCGCCGGGTTTCCACTGCGGCGCCAGGGTGCTGTTGGCGAGCTGGTACCCCATGCGGAACGCCACGCGCGTTTGTTGAATTAACCCGCTCATGGGCCACGATGGGTCGAACTCGTCGCTGGGCTGGTGGTAATGCGTACTGGTGTACGCCTCGTCCAGTTGCCTGGCGTAATCGTCGGGGCGCCCGATGAAGTGGCTTCCCGTTTCGAGGAAAACGGCCGGAACGCCGGAACGTGCGAAGGCAAGCTGGTCGCTGCGGAAGAAGCCGCCTGCGTTTGGATTCGCATTGGGGGTGACGGTCATGTCTTCCGCCGACGCGGACGTTTCCAGGAGGCGGAGCATGTCGCTTCGCTCGGCGCCGATGCCGACGATGTCGGACGTGCGCCCGTGGATGTTGCCGGAATCGACGTTGATGTTGGCGACAGTGTTCTTCAATGGTATGGATGGGTGCAGGGCGTAGTATTCGGAGCCGAGCAGGCCGTGCTCTTCAGCCGTGAGCGTGGCGAACAGCACGGTGCGTTCGGGCGGCTGCGGCAATCCTGAAAAGGCATCCGCGAGCGTCAGCACCATGGCGACGCCTGTGGCATTGTCGACGGCGCCGTTGTAGATGGAGTCGCCGTTCACCGGAGTGGCGATGCCGAGGTGGTCGTGGTGGGCGGTGTAGATGACGGCCTCGTCGGGCCGCGTGCGCCCCGGCAGCTTGCCGATCACGTTCGTTCCGTCGAACCGGCGCACCGTATAGTCGACGTCGATGGATGCCGTGATCGGAAGGACCTGCGGCTGGAAGGCGCGGGTGTTGGCCTGTTGGAACCAGTCCTCCAGCGTCGTACCCGCCATCTCTGCGAGCTGGCGCGCCCGGTCCTCGGTGATCCAGCCCTTCATCTCGAGCGCATTCGGCGGCGGCGTGGCGAGCTGGACCTGCTCGCTGGCGGCCGAGCCGGAGAGTACCGTAAACGGATAGCTGGCCGTCGGGGTGGTATGGATCAGCAACATGCCCTTTGCCCCCCGCCGCCGGACCTCCTCGTACTTGTACGTCCACCGGCCGTAGTACGTGAGGGTGTCCGCCTGGAACAGGTTCGGCTCGCCGGGTATGGGCTTCGGATCGTTCACGAACGACACCAGGATCTTGCCCTCGACGTCCAGATCCTTGAAGTCGTGCCAGTCGTACTCCGGCGCGTCGATGCCGTAGCCGACGAACACGAGCTGGCCCGTCGTGGAGACGTGCTCAGCCTCCAGGTCCGTGCTGACGATGTAGTCCTTCAGGAAGTCCAGGCGCAGCGTCTGCCCGTCCTCCGCCCGCAAGACGAGCGGCGTCTGTGGGTGCGGTGTGGACCCGAGCAGGGGGACGGACTGAAAGAACGTTCCATCGTCTCCAGCGGGCTCAAGCCCGGCCTGCTTCATCTGCTCGGAGATATACTCTACAGCAAGTTGCTCGCCGGGCATGCCCGTGCCCCGCCCCTGAAGCCGGTCCGCGCTGAGGTATTCGATGCGCTGTCGGAGCGTGCTGCTGTCGATGGCCGCCAGCGCCTCTTGCGGCGCGTCCATCGCGGTATCGAACGAAGCGGTTTCTTCGGAGGAGAGTGGCCGCGTGCTGCACGCCGCGAGGAGACACAGGAGAGGGAGGAGCTTGAGAGAGTGCATGGTTCGTTCAATGACTATATGACAACTGAGAGCAATAGCGACATTCTACTGAATGTTGACAACCCATCCCTCCTGTCGTCCTCGCGTAGCAGGCTGTTGCAAAACGCCTGTACATGTGGCGATACGTATCTATCTACCTCCATTTTCAAGCCTCGTCATTCTCGACCCCGATCGGACACGAGCGAAGCGACTGATGCAGTAAATCCAGGCAGCACGGCCCTCGAACCGGCTCTCCGATCCTACTGGCACCTGTACCGACGGACCTGACGGGCAAAACGTCCAAGTTTCGTCTATTCCTCGGATTAGATCGAAGCGATAACAGCTACTACCTGATACGGTATGCAACTCCAACGCCGGTGTTGCCCATCGTGAAAGCACCAGAGTCAATGTCGAATCCGAAGGTTAAGTCACCCAGAACTCTGAAGTGCCTGCCCAGGGCAAAATCAATTCCCAGTAGCGGCCCGATTGTGAGCGCATCCAGTGGTTGATTGTATCCGCCATTGAGGCCGTATCGTAGCGTGGTTTGCTCATCAACACTGGACCGAAGCAAGGCATTCGCGGAGAGTTGCACATTGTCGCCAACTCCTCCCGCGTAATCATAGGTGAAGAAGTAGAACCCCAACTCAGCGCGAGTTCCTGGATACAGATTGATGCCGATCTGAGGTACCGCCGCCGCCTTCACGGCAATGTCGATTCCAAGCGGCTGCTCAGGCGGGTGCCGGTCCTGCGCATACCCGCCAAGGGGCCATGAGAGGCTAAAAAGAAACACAAGTAGGAATATCTTCATCATATACCACCATTCGACGGAAACCCACTATGTCCCCCCACCCCCAATTCGTGCCATCTTACCCTCATAGTCTCCTCGTCTCCTCGTCTCCTTCCCACACTCACATATTCTCGACCATCGCGTGTGCGAACGCGCTGGTCTTGAGCAGCGTGGCGTCCGTCATGAGCCGCTCGAAGTCGTACGTGACGCGCTTCTGCCGGATCGTCTTTTCGAGGGAGGAAACGATGAGGTCGGCGGCCTCGCCCCAGCCCATGTAGCGCAGCATCATCTCACCCGAGAGGATGAGCGACCCGGGATTAACCTTGTCCTGACCGGCGTATTTGGGCGCGGTCCCGTGTGTAGCCTCGAAGATGGCGTGGCCGGTCAGGTAATTGATGTTGGCGCCCGGTGCGATGCCGATACCGCCCACCTGTGCCGCCAGCGCGTCGGAGATGTAGTCGCCGTTGAGGTTGAGCGTGGCAATCACGCTGTACTCCTCTGGCCGGAGGAGGATCTGCTGGAGGAAGGCGTCTGCGATGGCGTCCTTGACGACCAGCCCTGCCCCCGGTCTCCCTTCGGGAATGACGTGCCAGGGGCCGCCATCGAGGGGGACTGCGCCGAAGGAGTCGCGCGCGACGGCGTAGCCCCAGTCTCGGAAGGCGCCTTCGGTGAACTTCATGATGTTGCCCTTGTGCACGAGCGTCACGCTGGGTAGCCCCTGTTGGATGGCGTACGCGATGGCGGTGTGGACGAGCCGCTCCGTCCCCAGAAAGCTCACCGGCTTAAGGCCGATCCCGACGTCAACGCCAACGTCGCGCTTCGGTGCGCCGATGGACTCCAGCTTATCTTCCCACGCCTGCGTCTTCTCGGGTGTGCCGAAACGGATCTTGTCGAAAGACTTGGGAAACTCCCGCGCGAGGAAATCGAGTACCCGCTGCGCCTCCTCGCTGCCCCCCACGAACTCGATGCCCGCGTAGATGTCTTCGGTGTTCTCACGGAAGATCACCATGTTCGTCTTCTCCGGGGCCTTGAGCGGGGAGGGTACGCCGGGGAAGTAACGGACGGGCCGGACGCACGCATACAGGTCGAGCTGCTGGCGCAGGGCCACGTTCAGCGAACGGATGCCGCCTCCCACGGGTGTGGTGAGCGGACCCTTGATGGCGACCAGGTGGTGGTTGATTGCCTTGAGCGTGTCCTCCGGGAGCCAGTCGCCGAACCTGTTTTTCGCTGTTTCACCTGCGAAAACTTCGAACCAGACGATCTTCTTCTTGTCGCCGTCGGCTTTTTGGACCGCGTTGTTGAACACGAGTTGGGAGGCACGCCAGATGTCGGGCCCGGTGCCGTCGCCTTCGATGAACGGCACGATGGGATGGTCGGGAACGTGCAGCTTGCCGTCCCGCATGGTCATGGACTCGCCACT
>DASSAV010000140.1:0-4901 GCA_035699265.1 Rhodothermales bacterium | reverse complement strand
GCCAGAACTCGGGGGTGCGTGTAACAGACCTCAAAGATCGGATCTTTGTTGACCAGGTCGCTCAACCGAAGCGCTCCATGCTCCTTCGGATGCCGAATGCTCTTCGACTCCATCAATTCCCTGCCCGCCTGCTCCTTTTCTTCCTCCGCGATGGCGTCCACACGAGCGGCCAGGGCATCCGTGCGTTCCGGCGTAAGCACGTCGTACAGCGGCAAGTAACCCTGCTCATCCAGGAAGGCTTTCTCGTCCGGTGAAAGCGTGCTTTCCTCTACGCCGAGTTGCTGGAGCATCTGCTTGCCTTCCATATCGTCGCTGCCTGGGTAGGTCGGAAGTTTTCTGTGCCGAGGATACGACACAAGGGGCGGCACCCGGAAGGATGCCGCCCCGAATCTTACATCTTTTCTGGCTTGCTACTTCCTACGGATGCTGCACGAGCACGAGGTCAGTGAGCGCGATACGATACTCTTTCGCATGTGCATCGTAGGTCACCCTGTACGCCTGGGGATAATACCCGGCAGTGGGGTAGCGTTCCGGTACCGGGATCGACATCGTCACGTCAGGGTGCGACAGCAGGTAAGCGCGCGTGACCATTGGCTCGTAGAATGTAAATCGGCCGTCCCACGAGCCATAGATAAAAGTCCTGGTGAACTGCTGGTACTCCGATGGATTGTTGAGGAGATTCTGAAGTTCGGGCGAGCGTACGTCCGACCAGTGCACGCCCATCTGCGGCACGGCGATATCTGCGGGCTCGCCTCCCGGCGGCGCGAGTACAGTGTAGTAGGGCGGGACGTAATCGCCGGTGGGCAGATTGTTGGCCTTGGCGGCGAACTGCGGGTCTGACGGCGTGATCGCGTTCCGCTCGGCGAGCGAGATCGTGTAGAAGTGGAAGTCGAAGTGGGGGAATGTGTAGACCCCTTCGGGCTCGTGGCCCTGCGGGTTCCAGTCGAGCTCGGCGAACTGATACGGAGCGGGACTATGCCTGGGGAGGGAGAGCACGAACGAGTACTCGCCTCCGCTTGTAGGAAGATGATCGAGGACTTTCGCATCCAGTGCTATTCCAAGCTCTACCGGCGACTGCCCATGCTTCGCATCGAGCACGACGTAGGCGCGCGCCATACCGTTTCCGACTTTCACGGGGGTTCCGTACTGCCGATGCATGCCTGGTTCATCGTGACCGGCACGGTTGGAGACGCCTGCGTCCGCAAGGGCGGAAGATGTCGCGGGGGACTTCTCGTCGATGGAAGACGTGGGGGTGTCACACGCAGCGAAGAGCAGGACCGCGGAAAGGACGAGTGTGGGAATAAAACGTCTCATAGGGTTGATGCGCTGAGGGTGAATAGATGCTTCGTTCGGTGAGGCATATTTACGAATGCGTCGCACAGTCCCCAACACACGGTTGTAACCATTTATTTACAGTATTCTGCTCCAGCATCTCTGGAAGCGAGGTAACAAATCTGATCCTTAGCCTGTGCGCGGATGCCTGGCGTGTTTCCCTGCCTCACTAGCCTGTGCCACCTCCGGCAGGCGCTCGTCATAAGGCGGGCGAATCACACCCTTTTCGGTAATGATGGCCGTGATGAGGCGGGCGGGGGTCACGTCGAACGCGGGATTGTAGACGGCCACCTCGTCGGGCGCCGTCTGCCGGCCGAAGCCGTGGGTCACCTCGCGCGGATTGCGTTCCTCGATGACGATGTCTGCGCCGGTCGTCGTGCCGAGGTCGATGGTGGAGACCGGGGCGGAGACGTAGAAGGGTACCTCGTGCGCGTGCGCCAGTACGGCCAGGGAGTAGGTGCCGATCTTATTGGCAGTATCCCCGTTGGCCGCGATGCGGTCGGCGCCGACGAACACGGCGTCCACCAGGCCCCGCTGCATCACGTGCCCCGCCATGGAGTCGGTGATGAGCGTGGCGGGCACGCCGCTCCGTGTCAGCTCCCACGCGGTGATCCGGCTGCCCTGGAGCAGCGGGCGGGTTTCGTCGACGTAGGCGCGGAGGTGCAGCCCCCGTTCGCCAGAGAGAAGCAAGGGAGCGAGGGCCGTTCCGTAGCCAGAAGTTGCCACGCCGCCAGTATGACAGTGGGTGAGAATAGTCATCCCGTCTTGCAGGAGAGAGAGGCCGTTTTCGCCGAGCTTGATCCCGGCGGCCCGGTCCTCCGCTTCGATGGCCCGTGCCTCGGACAATAGCCGTAGCTTTAGCTGTTCCCCATCCAGCCCGGCACTCTTCAGAACGACCCGCCGCATCCGTTCCAGCGCCCAGAACAGGTTCACGGCAGTCGGGCGCGTGCCCGCCAGGAGGTCGATGGTCCGGAGCGCCGCCTGCGGCGGATCTCCCTCGGCGCCCTTCAAGGCGAGCACGACGCCATAGGAGGCCGCGATGCCGATGGCAGGCGCCCCGCGCACGCGGAGGCTGCGAATGGCCTCGGCCATCTGGTCGGGGGTCTCGATGGGGAGCCAGACTTCCTCTACCGGAAGCCGCGTCTGGTCGAGCAAGTCTACGCGCCGGGCCTCCTCATTCCAGCGGAGCGGGACGATCATGGGGGTGTGGGGGTTTGGGGGGGCTGAACGACCACCGGTTGCCAAGCCAATCTATGAATCTATGTGTGTACGAGCCTACAGGTTCGGGAGATCAAGAGCCCCCAACCCCGACCCTCGTGGACTCCTATTTCCCCTCTTCCGGCCGCGCGTAGCGTTTGCTGTGGAGGCGGAACTGGGCGGAGATGCGGTGGGAGTAGCCTAGCTCAGACACCAGGCCGGAGAAGTCGCCGAAGCCGTAGTCGATGGAAAGCTGTCCGAGGTTGAGGCCGGCGCCGACGGCGGGGGTCACGTCCAGCCCGCCGGCTTTCGTCGTGGAGATCGGCCCCAGGCCCGCCCGAAGCGCCACCACGCCCTTGTAGCTGAACTCGGTGCCGACGCGGGGATGGAAGGAGACGTCGCCCGTGTTGAAGGCGTAGGCCCGCTGGCCGTCGAACGCCACGTCCACGTCCAGCCCGAGCGTGAGCCTGCTGGCACCCATGGGGAGAATGAGGCCCGATCCGAAGCGGGCGACGGGCAGCACGAGGTACGAGCCGCCTTTCGGCAGGGCCTGGCCGAAGGTTTCCTCGAACGTGTAGGGCTGGCCGGTTTCGGGGTTGGTGCCCTGGATGGCGAAAGCGTCGGGATTGATGCTCCACGATTGGAGCATGGTGGAGGCGTCCTGTAGCTGGAAGCCCAGGGCAAGATTCCCCCGCCGGTACTGCGCCCCCACGTCGAAGCTGTAGCCCCACGCCTCGGCAAAGTCGCCGATGCCGCGCCGGATGATCTTGCCCGTCACACCGAGGGAGATCCGGTCGGTTACGAGGCGGGCGTAGCTCAGGAAGAAGGCCCAGTCGGCCGCTGAAAAGCGGGTAATGTAGTTTTCCGCGTGCGGCAGCGGCTCGTTGCGCTCACGGTCCCAGGCATTGAGGGTGTTGGGGATGTCGTCCACCCCCACGCGAAAGGCGGAGACGCCGAAGGTCGAGCGGGCGTTAATGGGAAAGGCGATGCTGCCGTAATCGAACGACACGACCCCGCTCAATCGCTCGGCGTGCATGTAGCCGACCTCCGGATACGCCAGTCCGCTCAGGCCGGCCACGTTCCAGTAGCCCGCCGTCACGTCCTGCACGAGTCCCACGTAGGCGCCGCCCATCCCTAGCGCGCGGGCCCCGACCCCGCCGGCTAGAAAATCCGCCCCATACTTCGCAAGCTCCTGCGCCCGCACCCCCGGCGCGGCCGACAGGCACAGTACGGCGAGCACGACCCACGCGACGAGACGGGAAGGGAGGCGGAAGGGTCTATTCACGCGACGGGTACGATCCGGTACGGAGGGTTCGGGCGAGAGGCAGCGGCCCGGCTCGGTGAGCTGCAACCTGCTGCAAGGGATTCAATGCTGTAGCGTGTGTGCTATAAGCCGCCCGTCCGATACCGGTACTGAGGAAGATCGCGCCCCCCAAGTTTAGGAAACGTTATGCTTTGAAGCAATCCCATTCGATTGCCCCACGTGCCGAAAACGCCCGTTCACTCGATGCACGACGGACAGGTGCTTGAACAATTTAGGAAACGGCCCTCTACGCCAACGGCAAAGATGACCGCCTCGATCAAACTTCCATTCATCTCCATCGTACTTTCCAACCGAACAGCGGATACGATAGAAGGGCATTCCCGAAACTACACCTTCATCATGTGCAAGGAGACGTGATCTTACCTGATCTCGAAATCCCGGATATAGAACTGGCCACGTTCTGCCGCCGATGGAAGGTCGCGGAACTGTCCCTTTTCGGCTCAGCACTGCGCGACGACTTTGGCCCGGAGAGCGACGTCGATCTGCTGGTTACGTTCAAGGCAGACGCCCGATGGAGTCTGCTAGACCATGTCCGAATGGAGGAGGAGGCCCGTTCTCTCTTCGGCCGCGACGTTGACATCGTGACGCGGAGGGCTGTCGAGCGTAGTCGGAATCCGATTCGCCGCCAGGCTATCCTCGGAAGCAGCCGGATGATCTATGCAGCGGGATGAAGCCACCATGCACACGGCTGGGTACATGGAAGGATGCTCACCCAGAAGGCAGAGCGCCGATGCCGCTTAAACGCGATGCACGACATCGGGTCAGTGCCTATTGCCCGGACGTGGAATCGGCTCCGGTGGAGTCCTGGATCTGGCCAACGGCTGCCTTTGCCTTAAAGGCGGCATCGCCCTGGGCCACGGCGCCCAGGTTCGACAGGCCCCGGGTGGAAGCCACTTGTGCGATGGCGGCCAGGTGCTCGTAGTAGGGCGGCGCGATCTGGTAGCGGCCGCCGGGAAGGTCGTTCCACTGCTCCAGCAGGCGGGGGTCGCCCTCCACCTGCGGGCGGAGCAAGTCGGCGTAGCGGAGCCGGATCATCTCATCCTCGGCC
>DASSAV010000139.1:0-9221 GCA_035699265.1 Rhodothermales bacterium | reverse complement strand
GTGGCGCGGTTTTCATCTTCCTCTCCCCTGCCCGATCAGGCACGTGACGGCGCGCTGCGTATCGACGGAGTTTCATTCTCCTATGGGGACCGCCTCGCGCTCGACGACGTGTCGTTCAGCGTCGAGCAGGGAGAGCTTTTCGGACTGCTGGGGCCGAACGGGGGCGGCAAGACAACCCTCTTCCGCATCCTGTCGACGCTGATCCAGCCCCGCAGCGGCTCCGTGTCGGTCTTCGGGCACGACGTGGCGAGCGAGCCGGATCGGGTGCGGCAGGCGCTGGGCGTGGTGTTCCAGCACAGTGCGCTGGATGCAGACCTCACGGTGCTGGAGAACCTGCGGTTCCACAGCGCGCTGTACGGGGTGCCGCCACGTACCTTCCGCGAGCGAAGCGAGGCCCTGCTGGCGTTTTTCGACGTCGCCGACCGGGCGGCGAGCCGGGTGAGCACGCTCTCGGGAGGGTTGCAACGGCGGGTCGATCTCGTCCGCGCGCTCCTGCACGCGCCGAGACTGCTGCTGCTGGACGAGCCGACGACGGGCCTCGACCCGGCGGCGCGGCGGACGTTCTGGCAGGCCCTTTCCCGGCAGCGGAAGACGGAGGGCACGACGATGCTGGCCGCCACGCACCTGATGGAAGAGGCCGAGGGGTGCGACCGCGTCGGCATCATCGACCGGGGCCGGCTGGTGGCGGTGGGGACGCCCTCGGAGCTGAAGGAGGAGGTCGGGCAGGAGACGCTGTGGCTGGAGACGGACGATCCGGTTGCGCTGCGGGACCGGATCCAGGCGCAGTTCGGGGTGGACGCGGTGGTATTCGAGAAGAGCCTGCAGATCGCGCACCCCGAGGCGCACACGCTGCTGGCCTCGCTGTACGAGGCGTTCGGACGTGAGATCCTGAGCGCGACGGTGCGGCGGCCTACTCTGGAGGACGTGTTCCTCATGCGGACGGGGTATCGGATCGGGGAAGGGGCGGTTGAGAGCGTGTGAGAGAGAGAGGGAAAACGAGTGGAAGAAAGGAAATGAGGTAGAAAGGGGGGCGCTCACGTATTCCCTTGAGAATCGTAGGCACGTAGACACATAGTCTCGTAGATTCATAAATACGGGTGATTCAGATATGGCGACGGCGGCGATGCGTCCGGTTCTGGCGTTGTGGAGCCGGGAGATGCGGAAGTTCGTGCGGGACCGGAGCCGGCTGGTCGGGGCGCTGGCGCAGCCGGCGGGGTTCTGGCTGCTGCTCGGGCTCGGTTTCCACAGCACGTTCCACATTCCGGGCGGCGCGGCGGCGGACGTCGGGTATATGGAGTTTCTGTATCCGGGCATCATCGCCATGATCCTGCTGTTCACGGCGATCTTTTCGACGATCTCCATCGTGGAGGAGCGGAAGTCAGGCTTCCTGCAGGCCGCGCTGGTGGCGCCGGCGCCCCGGATCTCCCTCGTGTTCGGGAACGTGCTGGGGGGGACGACCCTGGCCGTTGCGGAGTCTATGTTGTTCCTGCTGCTGGCGCCGGTGGTGGGCCTCTCCCCTACCCCACTCGGCGTGCTGATCGTGCTGGTGGTGAGCCTGCTGACGGGGTTTTCGTTTACGGCGCTCGGCTTCATCATCGCCTGGCGTATGGAGTCGACCCGCGGCTTCCACGCGGTGATGAACCTGTTTTTGCTGCCGCTGTGGTTCCTGTCGGGCGCCCCGTTCCCAGCGGTGGGGGCCTCGTGGCCCCTCCAGTGGATCATGGCGGTGAACCCGGTTTCGTATTCGGTGAACGCCATGCGGATCGCGCTGTACCTGCCGGGGCAGGCGCCGGTGGCGTTCGCGTCACTGGGCACATCGCTGCTGATCACCGTGATCCTGGCGGCCTTCCTGGTGGGCCTGGCGGTGTACGTAGTCAAGCGTCCTTTGTATGCGTGAAGGGAGCGCTTCGCGGAGTCTATGAGTCTACGAGACTAAGAGGGTAGGAGTCTGGAGGTTCGTAGGCTCTTACACACGTAGTCTCGTAGACTCCGTTCTTGCAGCGGTCGCCCCGGTATGTGAAAAGGAACGAACAAGGATAGCGGGTGGGCGTTTCAGGGGAATGGAGATGGAACGTACTCATACCGCTGAGCGGGTCGCCCGGAAGGTCGATTTGAAGGCGCTGGACCGGGCGGGGCTGGAGCATTTCGCCAGAGGCCTGGGACAGCCGGCGTACCGGGGGCGGCAGCTTTTCAAGTGGCTGTTCGGCAAGGGGGCGACGTCGTTCGAGGAGATGACCGATCTGCCGCTCGCCTTCCGGGAGGCGCTGGCGGAAGCCGCCGAAATTGAGACGATCCGCCCGGACGTCCTGCAGACGGCGCGGGACGGGACGATCAAGGGGCTGTTCACCCTGCCTTCCGGGCGGAAGATCGAGGCCGTGCTGATCCCCGATTTCGACGAGGACGGCGATCCCCGGCGGCTGACGGTGTGCGTGAGCAGCCAGGTCGGCTGCGCGATGGCGTGCTCGTTCTGCGCGACGGGGCAGATGGGCTTCCAGCAGAACCTCACGGCGGGCGAAATCTTCGACCAGATCTGGCAGATGAATACCCTGTCGGAAGAGCGCTACGGCGGCAGGATCTCGAACGTCGTCTTCATGGGCATGGGCGAGCCGCTGCTGAACTACGACAACCTGCTGCGGGCCATCGGTGTGATTACGGACGCCGAGGGGTTCGGGCTCTCACCCAAACGCATTACCGTGTCTACGGTGGGGCTGGCGCGGCGGATCAAGCAACTGGCGGACGAGGGGACGAAGTTCAACCTGGCGGTATCACTGCACGCGCCGACGGACGAGAAGCGCAGCAGCATCATGCCCGTAAACCGGGCGGCGGCGACCGACCTGGCGGCGCTCAAGGAGGCCATCCGGTACTATGCCCGGAAGACCGGTCGCGGGGTGACGTACGAATACTGCATGTTCCACGGCTTCAATGACGCGGAGGAGGATGCGCGGCGCCTTGCGGAAGTCGCCGGGTGGGCGCCGAGCAAGGTGAACCTGATCATGTACAATCCCGTGGCGGGGCTGGGCTTCGAGCGGACGCCGGAGGAGCGGCTGGACCGGTTCATCCGGGTGCTGGTGAGCCGGGGGGTGCGGGTGACGGTGCGCCGCAGCCGGGGACAGGACATCGACGCGGCTTGCGGGCAGCTAGCGGCGAAGGAGGGGTAGAAGCACAAGGGCGCCCCAGGGGCCGGTGGACGACGCCGGTGTTGGCAGCCACCTGCACCACTCCACCGGCCTACACCGGAGCAACCTTTATTACTGAGACGCCCGGTGACTTGAAGTGCAACCTTCGGGCAAAACTTTTTTTGGAAATGGCGCACGCACGTTGGACGTACGGTGCCTTCGACTGCTGAACGAAACGTGGCGTTTGGCCCCAGGCGCGGATCACGCCGGAACCGGGCTTGCAGTGATCGGTTGCGAGGGCGCGGGCTTTTCCGGAAGCGCATGGAAAACAAGGGAAAGCCTCATTACCTTCTGGTAACCCTCCTCCAACGCCTCCTCTCTCCACCGTGTTGCGGAATCTGAACCGTCTTTTCGTACTGCTCGCCCTGCTCGGCGTCGGCGTCGCGGGCTGCAAGACGCGACCTGCCGAACGCACCGAAATCGAAGTCGACAAGCTGTTTACGCTGCTGCCGGCCTCCTATACCGGCATCGACTTCGAGAACAGGCTGGAGGACACGGACGAGTTCAACGTGTTCACCTACCGCAACTACTACAACGGCGGGGGGGTCGGGATCGGAGATTTCAACGGCGACGACCTTCCCGACATCTTCCTCACGGCCAACCAGCTCCCCAACCGCCTCTACCTGAACCGGGGCGACATGCGGTTCGAGGATGTGACACGACATGCCCGGCTCAGTGACGAGAAGCCGTGGTCGACCGGCGTGGCGGTCGCCGACGTGAACGGAGACGGGCTGCTCGACCTTTACGTCTGCAACGCGGGCAACGTGCCGGGCGACGAACGGGCCAACCAGCTTTTCATCAACCAGGGCGCCGACGAGGATGGCGTCCCGACCTTCAAAGAGGAAGCGCGGGCCTACGGCGTGGCCGACGAAGGCTACACCACCCACGCTTCGTTCTTCGACTACGACCGGGACGGCGACCTGGACCTGTACGTCCTCAACAACTCGTTCAAGCCCGTCAACAGCTTCGGGCTGGAGAACGTCCGCGAGAAGCGAGACCCGAACGGCGGCGACCGCCTGTACCGAAACGACGCGGGCCGCTTCACCGACGTGAGCGAACAGGCCGGCATCTACGGGGGCGAGACCGCCTTCGGACTCAGCGTAACCGTGGGCGATGTGAACCGGGACGGGTGGCCGGACATCTACGTCGCCAACGACTTCTTCGAGCGGGACTTCCTCTACCTCAACGAAGGCGACGGGACGTTCCGCGAATCGCTGGAGGACGAGATGCCCTACATCAGCCTCTCCTCCATGGGATCGGACATGGCCGACCTCAACCACGATGGATACCCGGAAATCTTCGTCACCGACATGCTCCCTGAGAGCGACCGCCGCCTGAAGACGACGTCCACCTACGAGGGCTGGGACCTGTACCAGACCAAGCTCAAGAACGAATACTACCACCAGTTCATGCGGGACATGCTCCACTTGAACAATGGGGACGGCACGTTCACGGAGGTCGGGGAATACGCGGGCGTCTCGGCGACGGACTGGAGCTGGAGCGCACTCATCGCCGACTTCGATGGGGACGGCAACAAGGATATCTTCGTCGCCAATGGCATCTACAAGAACGTCATCGACCAGGACTTCATCGACTTTTTCGCGGGCGAACTGCGGAGGCTGCAAGGCGGGAAGCGGAAGCTGGACTTCGGGGAAATGCTCGAACACATCCCCTCTGAGGCCATCCCCAACTACCTGTTCGCCAGCAACGGCGACCTCACGTTCACCAACCGGGCCGCCGCCTGGGGCCTGGACCAGCCGAGCTTCTCCAACGGCGCCGCCTACGCCGACCTGGATAATGACGGCGACCTGGACCTGGTGGTCAACAACGTAAACCAGGAACTCTTCGTCTACCGAAACGAAGCCGATACGCTGCTGGACAACCGGTATCTGAAAGTGAAGCTGGACGGCGCCGGCATGAACCGGGAAGGCATCGGCGCGAACCTCACGGTCCGGAAGGGCGGCCGCACCTTCTACGTCGAGCAGCAGCCGATGCGTGGGTTTCAGTCCAGCGTCGGTCCGGTGCTCACCATCGGGCTCGGCAAGATCGACACCGCGGATGCCGTCGTGGTGACGTGGCCGGACCAGCGCGTGGAGGTACGCACGAACGTCGCCACCAACCAGACCCTCACCTTCCACCAGGGCGACGCCGTGCCCGGCGGGACCGAGTGGACGAAGGCACCGGTGCCTTCGAACTTCCTGTTCGCCAACGCGACGGCGACGGCGGGCCTCGACTTCACGCATACGGAGAACCAGTTCGCCGATTTCCACCGGGAACCGCTGATCCCGAAGATGCTTTCGACCGAGGGTCCACGACTGGCTGTCGGAGACGTGAACGGCGACGGCCTGCAAGATGTGTATATAGGCGGCGCTAAAGAGTCGCCCGGAGCCCTGTTCATCCAGCAGCGGGGCGGCGGTTTCGCCCGCTCCAACGAAGAACTCTTCGCCCGAGACAAGACTTCGGAGGACACAGACGCCGCATTCTTCGACGCAGACGGGGACGGGGATCTCGACCTGTATGTCGTCAGCGGCGGCAGCGAGTTCGGGGAGTACGCGCCCAGCCTTCAGGATCGGCTGTACGTCAACGACGGACGAGGGCATTTCACCAAATCGGTCGACCGCGTTGCAGCCGACTATGTCAACGGCTCCTGCGTGGAGCCCTTCGACTACGACCGCGACGGCGACGTCGATCTGTTCGTCGGCGGCCGGGAGATCCCGTGGCGGTACGGGCTGGATGCCGAGAGCACATTGCTGCAAAACGATGGGCACGGCCACTTCACCGACGTCACGAAAGCGGCT
This sequence comes from Rhodothermales bacterium, assembly GCA_035699265.1. Classification (GTDB taxonomy): domain Bacteria; phylum Bacteroidota; class Rhodothermia; order Rhodothermales; family DASSAV01; genus DASSAV01. The sequence goes on along the minus strand of DASSAV010000139.1, from coordinate 3,247 downwards.
GCCCCCGAGCTGGTCCACGCCGGCATGGTCACCGACGCCGCGTGGGCGGACTACGACGGGGACGGGCGAACGGACCTGATCGTCGTCGGCGAATGGATGCCGATAAAGGTGTTTCGCAATCAGGGCGACGGCACGTTCAAGCAGGCAGACGTAGCCGGGCTGGAGAAGAGCGAGGGCTGGTGGAACACGATCACGGCGGAAGACATGGACGGAGACGGCGACCTGGACTTCGTCGCGGGCAACCTGGGGCTGAATACCAAGATACACGCGAGCCCGGATCGCCCCGCCACGATGGTGGTCGGCGATTTCGCCCACAACGGCTCGACGCAGCAGATCATCTCCACCTACAAGGGCGACGAAAGCTACCCGATGGTGCTCCGCGACGACCTCTTCATGCTGCTCCCCTACCTCCAGCGGAAATTCCCGACGCACGCGGACTACGCGGAAAAGACCGTCGCCGACATCCTGCCGCCGGAAGAGTTAAACCGGGCCGTCACGCGCTACGCTTACAACTTGGCGAGCTCCTATATCGAAAATCAGGGAAACGGCACCTTCGCCGTGAAGCCCCTCCCCGCCCCCGCTCAGTTCTCGCCCATCTACGCCATCCTTCCGGGCGACTTCGACCACGACGGTCATACAGATCTGCTGTTGGGGGGCAACTTCTACGGCGTGAAGCCCGACCTCGGGCGCTTCGACGGCAGCTACGGCCTGCTCCTCCGGGGCGACGGGAAAGGAGGATTCGTGACGGTCCCTCCCAGGGAAAGCGGCTTCTTCGTGAAGGGGCAGGTCCGCGACCTGCAGTTCGCGAATACTCCCGATGGCAAGCTGATCCTGGCCGCCCGCAACAACGACCGCCTGGAAGTCTTCAAAGCGCTGTGATGGCACAAAGCGGAATGCGTTCAAATCCTGCTTTTCGGCTACTGATTCACTGTCTCGATCAAAAAAGAAAAGCTCCCCTCCTGGACAGGAGGGGCCGGGGGTGGTGGATTCAGTGGTTCAGGCAAGCACAGTGGCTCTGCCAACCTGAAGCGATTAAGGAATCACCCCCAACGCCCCCTTGGAAAAGAGGAGAGTTCGTTCTGCCCTTCACCAGACATTTCTCTCTAGCCGTCGCCTTCCCCATCGCCGCGCTACTCTTGCTCGTCGGGTGCCAGGCCACGCCGGAGGAGGCAACGCTGTTCAGGAAGCTGCCTGCCGGCGAGACGGGCATCGCCTTCGTCAACCGGCTTCCGGAGGATTCGTCCTTCAACTTCATCAGCTACATGTATTACTACAACGGCGCGGGGGTCGCCGTGGGGGACGTCGACAGCGACGGGCTGATGGATCTCTACTTCACGTCCAACCTGGGCTCCAACAGGCTTTACCTCAACCGAGGGCATCTCCGATTCGAGGACGTGACGGAAAAGGCGGGCGTCGGCGGAACGGGAAGCTGGAAGACTGGCGTCACCATGGCCGACGTGAACGCGGACGGGCGCGTGGATATCTACGTCTCCGAAGTGAGCGGCTACCTCGACCTGAAGGGTCGAAACCAGCTCTTCATCAACAACGGTGACGGCACGTTCACCGACCGGGCTAAAGCGTACGGGCTCGACGTGGCCGCGCTCGGCACCCACGCCTCGTTTTTCGATTACGACGGCGACGGCGACCTCGACGTGTACCTCCTGAACCATTCGGTCCACTCCCTGGGCACCTTCGGCCCCGCCGACCTCCGGTACGAGCGCAACCCGCTCGCGGGCGACCGTCTCATGCGCAACGACGGGGGCCGGTTCGTCGACGTGAGCGAACAGGCCGGTATCTACGGCGGGGTCGTCGGCTACGGCCTCAGCGCGACGGTGAGCGACCTGAACCTGGATGGGTGCCCGGACATCTACGTCGCCAACGATTTCCACGAGAACGACTACCTGTACCTGAACAACTGCGACGGTACCTTCCGGGAGTCGATACGAGATGCCATGGGGCACACCAGCCGGTATTCCATGGGCTCGGACGCGGCGGACGTGAACAACGACGGCCGCCCCGACCTGGCGGTGCTGGACATGCTCCCTGATCGCCAGGACATCCTGCGGACGTCCGAGACCGGCGAGAGCTACGACCTCTACGCGGCCAAGGTCCGCCTCGGCTACCACGACCAGCTCACGCGCAATACGCTCCAGTTGAACGTCGGGCATGGCCGGTTCAGCGACGTCGCCCTCCTGGCGGGGGTGCAGGCGACGGATTGGAGCTGGGCTCCCCTCCTCGCGGACTACGACAACGACGGTCACAACGACCTCTTCGTCACGAACGGCATCTATCACCGGCCCAACGATCTGGACTACATGAGCTTCTCCACCGAGGCGGGGCGCCGAGAAGCGATGAGGAAGAGCCGGACGCTGTCGGATGCGGAGTTGATCGCCCAGATGCCGCACGTACCGATTCCGAATTATGCGTTCCGCAACGACGGCGACCTCACCTTCACCAACGTGTCGACAGCGTGGGGACTGGACGACACGAGCTTTTCCAACGGCGCCGCCTACGCGGACCTGGACAACGACGGCGACCTGGACCTCGTCACCAACAACATCAACGAACCGTCCTCCGTTTTCGAAAACCGCGCCGAGACCCTGCACAAGGATGCCCACTTCCTCACGGTGGCGCTCGAAGGCACGGGAGGCAATACGGCCGGGATCGGCGCGAAGGTATTCGTGCGGCAGCATGGGAAGCTCCTGTTCCGGGAGCAAATCCCGGCACGCGGCTTCGAGTCGTCAGTCGATCCACGCCTCCACTTCGGGCTCGGGGCGGACAGCACGGCGGACTCCCTCACGGTCGTCTGGCCCGACGCCCGTTTCCAGGTGCTCACGGACGTAAGCGCCGACACGATCCTCACGCTGCACCAGGCCGACGCCGCCGGGGCGTTCATATACGACACCGGCCCGCCGGCCCACCCACTCTTTATCGACGTGACGGACTCGATCCACCTCGGCTTCCGCCACGTGGAAAATGCGTTCGACGACTTCACCCGCCAGCCGCTCTTGCCCCACATGATCTCACGCGAGGGCCCTGCCCTGGCCGTGGGCGACGTGAACGGGGACGGGCTGGACGACGTGTTCCTCGGGGGGGCGAAATATGAGGCCGGGCAGATCCTGCTGCAAACGCGCACGGGAGGATTCGTCCCACTGGATGAGCCTGCCCTCCGGGCAGACAGCCTCGCCGAGGACGTGTGCGCCGCGCTGTTCGATGCGGACGGCGACACCGACCTGGATCTCGTGGT
>DASSAV010000138.1:0-3175 GCA_035699265.1 Rhodothermales bacterium | reverse complement strand
GAGTTCGCGAACGTGATGGGGTACTCGCTTTTGAAGACGGCCGTGAAGGTGGTCGTATCCGTGTCGCTCGTCTGATAAGAGGTAAGCGAGGTAGCCTGGTCCGTAGATTTCGTTGCGCCTGTTGCGTCCTGCCATTTCTGGAAGCGTTGAACTGCTCCAAACCAGTTCTCTCCATTTTCGATGGCATCCACGGAGACGAACGCGGCCCAGTACTGGCCTGTGAGAAGAACTGGGGAGTTGCGGTCCGTGCCATTGACCTTGATCTGCCCCTGCCCGAAGCTGTTCCGGTACCTGGACTCGAACACCGGCTTCTTTCGGTAGTAGCCGGTCGGGTTGCCACGGGCTGTAACACCCCCATCGACATCAGCGCCCTGGATCACCTGATTGAGCGTAAGGCCCACTTGCTGCTGTCCACCCGCGTGATCGACCTGATCGACCCGGATGCCGTTGGCGTCGTTTGCGGATTTACTCGCGACGTAGGCGACGTGACTTCCACCTCCAAATTGAACGATGTCGCCTGCCTGAACATCGTAGTAGGAGAAAGGCTGTATCAGGTCGAAATACCCGGTATTGATCTGGTTCAGATAGAGCGTGCCGGCATCACAGGACGAATCACCCCAGCCCTTGCCGAAAGCTCTCGCGGTGGCATATCCCCAACACACGCTACCTGTATGATCGCTCGCAGAATGCCCCGGCGCGTGCTGAGCGATGAGGACCAGAGGCGATGCCAATGTCAGACAGATACTTAACAGGAGTGGTTTCATGGCGGACGAAGTATGGTCCAAGGGCAACTATGTCACAACATATACAACTCGCCCAGGCTTTTCAATCCGTTTGCTCGACCCTGCCTTTTGCAGCGGAAATCCACAGCGCCGATAAACATATTCTGCTACTTGTGGCGGGCTGCACTTTTTTGTCCTGAAGCACCTTTTTTCTACCTTTAGATGCTCCCGAAGCAAGGTTGACCGATTTGCACCTGCTATAGGATGTACTTCATTCCCACACCTATCCGCACTCCGATGTTCAAACGATTTGCACTCGCCGCCGTCGCCGCGAGCGGGCTCTTCTTCTCCGTACCGCTGGAAGCGGTTGCGCAGGACGCCTCGGTCGACCCGCAGCGCCTGCCGGAGCACGCCATCTCCGCATTCGACGTGGCGCCGGGCCTGGAGGTGACGATGTTCGCCTCGGAACCGATGATCCTGAACCCCACCAACATGGACGTCGACGCGCGGGGGCGGGTCTGGATGGCGGAGGGCTACAACTACCGTCCGAAGTTGAACCCCGGCAACCCCACCAATCCGGAAGGGGATCAGATCGTGATCCTGGAGGACACCGACGGGGACGGCCGGGCCGACACCAAGAAGGTGTTTTACCAGGGCAACGACGTGAACGCCGCGCTCGGGGTGTTCAAGATGGGCGACAAGCTCATCGTCTCCTCCTCTCCCAACGTGATCGTCTTCACCGACGAGAACGGCGACGACGTGCCGGACGATAAGGAGGTCATCTTCACCGGCATCAGCGGGGTGCAGCACGACCACGCCGTGCACGCCTTCGTCTTCGGGCCGGACGGGAAGCTGTACTTCAACATGGGCAACGCGGGCGAGCAGATCAACGACCGCAACGGCAATCCGGTAATCGACGAGGAGGGCCACAAGGTCGCCGCCACAGGACATCCGTACCGCGACGGGATGGCCTTCCGCATGAACCCGGACGGGAGCGAGTTCGAGGTGCTGGGCAACAACTTCCGCAACAACTATGAACTGGCCGTGGACTCCTACGGGACGATCTGGCAGAGCGACAACGACGACGACGGCAACAAGGGCGTGCGCATCAACTACGTGATGGAGCACGGCAACTTCGGGTATAAGGACGAGATCACGGGCGCCTCGTGGAGGGTGCCGCGCGTCAACCTGGAAGATGAGATCCCCCTCCAGCACTGGCACCTGAACGACCCCGGCGTGGTGCCGAACCTCTTGCAGACGGGCGCGGGGTCGCCGACGGGCATGGTGATCTACGAGGGCCGCCTGCTGCCGAAGCCGTTCTGGGACGGCATGATCCACTCGGACGCCGGACCGAACGTGGTGCGCGCCTACCCGGTGGAGAAGGACGGCGCAGGCTACACCGCCAGCATCGTCAACGTCGTCAAGAGCGCGCGCGACCAGTGGTTCCGCCCGTCCGACGTGACGGTCGCCCCCGACGGCTCGCTGTTCATCGCCGACTGGTACGACCCCGGCGTGGGCGGCCACCAGGTGGGCGACCTCGACCGGGGCCGCATCTACCGCGTGGCGCCGCCGAACACACCCTACGAGATCGCGCCCCTGGATATTTCGACGCCCGCGAAGGCGGCAGAGGCGCTCAAAAGCCCGAACATGTCCAGGCGCTACCTGGCGTGGACGAAGCTGCACGAGTGGGGCCGGGAAGCCGAGCCGGTGCTGAAGAACATGTGGCAGAAGGACCTCAACCCGCGCTTCCGCGCCCGTGCATTGTGGCTGCTCACCAAGATTCCGGGCCGGGGCGACCGGTACGTCCGGCAGGCCCTGAAAGACCGGAACCCCGACCTCCGCATCACCGGCCTCCGCGCCGCCCGCCAGTTAGACGTTGACGTCATTCCGTATGCGAAGATGCTGGTGAAGGACCCGAGCCCGCAGGTCCGCCGGGAGGTCGCCATCGCACTGCGGCACAATACCTCCCCTGAGGCCGCGCAGCTCTGGGCCGAACTGGCCGTGCAGCACGACGGGAAGGACCGGTGGTACCTGGAGGCGCTCGGCATCGGGGCGGACGGGCAGTGGGACCGGTACTTCGCCGCCTGGAAGCAGCAGGTGGGCGATGGCTGGAACACGCCCGCCGGCAGGGACATCGTCTGGCGGGCGCGCACGGCGAAGGCCATCCCCCTGCTCTCCGAAATCATCACGGATCCGAACACGTCGCCGCAAGAGCGCCCGCGCTATTTCCGGGCTTTCGACTTCCAGACGGGCCCCTCCAAGCAGGACGCCCTCATCGCGATGCTGGACGGCCACAACCCGGACCAGCCGCAGATTACGGCCCTGTCGCTCTCGGTGATGGACAGCAGCAACGCGAAGAAGTCGGCCCAGGTGCGGGCGGCCCTGGAACGGACGCTGGCCCTCGCTACGGGCACGCAGCAATTCGTCGACCTGGTAGGCCGCTTCGGGCTGAC
>DASSAV010000137.1:0-2345 GCA_035699265.1 Rhodothermales bacterium | reverse complement strand
GCCTGCGTTGTGGTTGGGGGGCACCGAACCCGAGATCTCGAATACCCACACGAAGTCGTCTCCATAAGGATCGCCCCATCGGATATCATGCAGGGTCGTCTCGGGGTCATAGCCCAGTTCGATCCACACGCGGTTGGTGACGAGCGCGTCCAGCCCGGCGCATTCGTCCACTTCGTTGAAGTTCGGGATGGCCTGGCCGGGATAGAGCACGCGGCTCCCGTCGCGGGAGCGGACCGGCGGGCGCTCGACATTGTTCAGCAGACCCTCGGCGATGTCGGAGGCCGGGAGCAGGTCTTTCAAGCCCTGCTGGTACTGGATGCCGACCACGTCGCACCCGAAGTCGTCGGCGATCCTGACCGCGGCGATGTACAGCTTCAACTGCTGGAGCACCTGGCCCTCCGTTAGCTCGCTCGCCTCGTCCGTGCCGAAGTTGAACCGCATCCCGCGTTCCTTTAACCACTCCAGCGCCGCCCGCGCCTCCTCGTCTTTGACCTGGGTGGCCTCGTAATACAGGGCGCTCTGGCTGAGGCGCTCCTTGAAGACCCCGGTGGGGTGCAATAGCTCGTCGGGTAAGATGGCGTTGTACATGCCCATACACCCCTCGTCGAACACCCCCATAATCGCCTTCTCGCGCTTGAGCGTCTCGGCGAAGCTGCGGCCGGCGGCTTCGGCGTCCATCGGCAGGGTGAGTTTCGAGGCGGGGCGGCAGTGGCTGGTGTCGTGCGCTACCGTGCCCGTTTCCAGCCACGCGCGGAGGCCCTGCCGGAACGGCGCGTCGGTGAAAGCCTCGCTCCAGAGGCTACTATACCGGACGCCCGCCTTGGTCATGCAGCCGTTCAGGTTGAGCATGCCGACGAGCCCCGGCCAGGCGCCGCTCCAGTTGGCGACGGTCAGGATCGGGGCGCGGTGTGTCGTCAGCCCGTGCAGGACGTGGTGTGAGTACTGCCACGCCGCGCAGGCGACGACGAGCGGTTGATCCGGGTCGATCTGCTTGAACACCTCCCGCCCGTATTTCTGCGAATCGATGAACCCGTGGCCCTTCTCCGGCTCGTACGGATGCCCGCGCTCGACCCGGTAGCCCGCGTCCTCGATGGCCTTCGTAACGGCGGCCTCAACCTTCTGCTGCTCGGGCCAACACATCCGGTTGGCGGATTCACGGAGGTCGCCGCTGGCGATGAGGGTGACGGTATTCATCTGGACGTCAGAAACTGTTTAGTAGAAGGGAAAAGAAGCTCCCCTCCTACCCTCGGGGAGGAGGGGATACAGGGGTGGTGGGGGATTTTGAAGTCAGCATGTGCCTGGCTTCTTACACACGCCTGATGCCATAAGAATATCCAGGAGAAAATGCCTATTCACAAACCGCCTACTCCGCAAAAGCTCCCTCAATGTCGCTGAGCGGCACGCCGAGCGTGCTCAGGGCGATGCGGTTCAACTCCTCCTCCGGTCCCTGGATGTGGAACGTGCGGTGGACGTGCGTGATGCTCCCCCCTGGCTCCAGCGCCGCCGCGGGCGACGAAGTCTCCATCTCGTAGAACGGCCCCAGCGGCTTCGCGCCGGGCGCGGGCGGGCCGTCATTGTAGCTGTTCACCACGTCCCCGCCGAAGGGCCGCTCCTGGATCTCCCACATGGAGTTCACGTAGTCGGTCACCCCCTCGGGCTTGTTGTACGTCACCAGCGTAAGCACGTGGTTCTGGGCGTCGTAGCTGCCGAGCACGGACCGGCTCCGCGCCGGGGAGAGGCCGATTTTGCTGCGGTAGGTCCCGTCGCCGCTGAAGTAGATCACGCTGTCCTCTACCACGAGCCGGTCGGACGGCACCTCGCCGAAGTAGGCGTCGTTGACCACCCGCCCGAGCTGGTCTTCCGGACCGGGTACGTAGGGGATGACGATGGTGGCGGCGGGCGACGGGTTGAACTGGCCGAGGATCCAGACCGACAGCAGGCCGGTGTCTTTCGTCCAGGCGTCCTCCCCCGTGTTGGTGATTTCGTTGACGGACTCGAAGGCGACGACGTCGCTGGTCAGATCGCCCGTCGTACCGAGCGCCTCGCGGATCTCGGCGTCGCCCAGCAGCCGCACCTCACGGTCGACCGCCACCTCAAACGGGGTGCCGGAGTAGTTTACGAACTGCATCTCCTTATGGAAGGCGACCCGGCCGCTGTCCTTCGAGACGACCTCGAACGGCTCCCAGTCGAAGGCGGCCGGCACCTGCCAGTGCGCGAAGTCGAACGGATCGCCCTGTTTGAAATAGATGGAGAACTGCCCGCCCTCCGGGCCGATCCAGAACCGGTCCTCCCCGCCGAAGGCGTTCATGTGCTCCTGCCGCTCGCCCGAGGCGATGAGGTCTCGG
>DASSAV010000136.1:0-2433 GCA_035699265.1 Rhodothermales bacterium | reverse complement strand
CTGGGAGACTGTTTGGAAAGAGCGAAGCGCGTTCAACTCCTCCCTCCGAGGGAGGTGGCCCGCCAGGGCCGGAGGGTGTTGCTTTCCCATACGCTGGCGATCCCTGGGCGACTATGCACAATCGTTTCCGAGAACTGGTATTCGATGCGTGCTCAATGACGATCTCACCTATCCGTTCGCCATCCCGGAGGATCAGGACGTCGCTCAGTTCGTCCTCATTCGTCGCTTCAAATGAGCCGGCCGCGAAGATGATGCTCAGCGTATCGGTCTCGGGGAAATACTCAATCTTCATCTTCATTCCTCCGGGGCACGCCCCTACTACTCGGCTGAATCTGAGAATGTAGCCGCAGGCTTCAGCCTGCGTGTTTCTGAGTTCTCGTACAACCCCCGAAAAAACGACCTCCAGAAATCACCCTGACAGCCGCGATCTCGCCCCGGTCCGACCCGAAACATGGACCGGTCGCAAAACGCGACAGAAGGGCGTTCAACACGGTCTAACGCGACGTAGCCGTTTTCCTGTGGCGATCAGACCCGTAAAGGTTCGCCATCGCCAATCCTTCCTCCCGGATGCGCTCCCGTAGCGAATCCGGTTCTGCCACGAAGGCGGCGGTCCCGTACCGAAGCAGCCAGCGTGCCACGTAGTCCAGGTTCTCGAAATAAAAGGTGACCTGCGTGCCCTCCGGAGTCTCGCGCTCCTCCTCGATGCGCGCCGGAATACTGTGCCGCGCCCAACGATACACCTGAGGCGCAAAGCGGACGACGATGCGCTGGTTGTTCGGGCTCGTCCCGCGCTCTTTCAGGTGCTGCTCCAGGTCGAACCCCTCTGGCGGGGTGAACCGCTCGTTCAGCACCCGCATGGTCCGGATCTGATCGAGTCGGAAGTTGCGGACGTCATTCCGGAGATGATCGAAAGCAATGAGATTCCAGTGGTCGGTATAGTACACGAGGCCGAGCGGATCCACCGTCCGCCGCGTCACCTCGTCTCTACTCGGAACGTAGTATTCCATCAGAACGGACCGCTGCCCGGCGACGGCCTGGCTCAACTCATACCACCGACCTTCCTCTTCGTCACTCGGCTCTACGGCGCTGAGCCAGTACGGATCGAGCACGGTCCGCCGTTGCAGCCGCTCGATATAATTGCGAACCTCCTCCGGCAATACCGACTTAATTTTCAATCCTACCTGGTCGGCATCCTCGCGAAGTGAGGCGTCCGACTGGAGCTTCATGAACTCGGTGCCGATCAGCAGCGTGGCTGCCTCCCGTGCCGATAGCATCAGCGGAGGGAGCTGGTAGCCTTCCAGGATTTCGTAGCCGCCACCCTCAGCATAAGTCAACGGCACACCCGATTCGCTGAGGGCGCGGAGATCGCGAAAGATGGTCCGCCTGCTGACGCCGAAATGCTCGGCCAGGTCGCGAGACGTCATGTTCGGACGGTTCTGCAACAGCAGAATCATCGCAAATAGCCGCTCCGTCCGGTTCAGTACCCGCTCCTGGTTGCTCATGTATCCCGTTCGCGATATTCGCTCAAACCGTCCATTGTATTACAATCGCAGCACATACCGTCCGGACAAAAGAGGGACATAATACTCCTGAAGCCGTCCTGGCTGCCGCCGACCTTTCCCGACCCCTACGTTGCATTCGCCACTTCTACGATGACTTTCTCTTCGAAGGAATCGGAATCCAGATTGGTGACGGTCACGCCGACATCAGGATGACGGAGGTGAAGTTCGTCAATTTCGGCGCGAAGATCGCCCCCCTTCAGACAAATCAGGCCCGGTTGCCACATTTCAACATCAGGCGGCGGAAAGAACGGCTCCGCCACCCTCGTGTGCCAGGTCCAGAGATCGACGAGCGGCGCCGTGGCACGAGAGACCGAGTAGTGTGTCCGGCCTGGCCACTGTTCCGCCCGACCGTGCCATGCCTTCAGGTTGGTCAGCCCGAGCCGGCGTGCCATTGCCTGCACGGCATGCACCTTCTTGCCGACCGAATCTACGGCATGAACTGTCACGTCGGGGAAGCAGATCGCGAGCGGGATCGCGGGCAGGCCGCCGCCCGTGCCCCAGTCGACTACGATGCTGCCCGATGGGAAGGGCTTAGAAGCCAATGCCAGTACGTGGCGGATGTGGCGGATGTCGATCTCGGCTTCCGACTCTCGTGAGATCAGGTTGATCTTCCGGTTGAATTCCTTGAGGAGCCGGGCATAGGCGGCCAGTTGCTCGTGCTGAGTAGCAGTTGGTTCGGAAAACGAGCCACTCATGCCGCATCAGCTTGAGTCGAGATCTCGGGCACCGTTTCGTTTGCCCCGTCGCCGCGAGGGCGTACGCCCTGACGCTTGAGCATGACCATGAGGACGGAAATATCGGAGGGGCTTACACCGCTGATGCGGGATGCCTGCCCCAGGTTTTCCGGCTGTATCTTGCTCAGCTTCTCCCG
>DASSAV010000135.1:0-5418 GCA_035699265.1 Rhodothermales bacterium | reverse complement strand
CACGGGGAGCAAATCCACGTGGAAAGCACCGTCGGCCGCGGCACGCGCTTCTGGTTCGAACTGCCCTATGCAGGCCAGCCGGAAGAAGTCGGGCGCGCTGTTTAGCCTGGGGCTCCGCCGAGATCGAGCCGACAATCGGTTCTGCGTAGCAACGCCATACTCTAAATCCTCCCATTATCACCTGCGCCATGTCCCGTCGCGTTCTCTCTTGCACACTGTTCATCCTCCTCCTCGTATCTGGCTCCGCTGTTCCCCTTGCAGCCGCGCAGGGCAGCCAGGCAAAGCCTCCGGCTATTCTGCCCTTCCCTCAGCACGTCGAACTGACGGAGGGAACGGTTGACTTACCTGAGGTTCTGTCGTGCGAGGTTAACCAGGACTCATTGAAACCTCTGATTCCGGTGGTCGACTACGAATACCACCGGCTCACGGGCGGCCACACCACGAGCGCTACGCCCGGCAGCGATCCGTATTGTCACCTGGTGCTCGATCCGTCGCTCGACGAGGAAGCCTATCATCTGCGCATCGGGCCCGGGGTGACCGTCACCGGGGGCAGCTACCGGGCAGTGGCGATGGGGACCGTGAGTTTCTTACAGAGCATTACCCGTTCGGCCGCCGGTGCGACCGCGCCGGCGCTGTACGTGGACGACCGCCCGGACCGGCGATACAGGGGCTTGTTGATCGACGTAGCCCGCACATGGCACGACTTATCCACGCTGAAGCAACTCATCCTCCTCGCGCGCTGGTACAAGATCAACTACCTCCAGCTTCACCTGACGGACTACGAATCGTTTACCTTCCCGACGGAGTCCTACCCGGACGTTCCGACACCGGGAAGGCACTACACGAAGGAAGAGCTTCGTGGCCTGGATGCCTTTGCACGCCAGCATGGCGTGACCCTGGTACCCGAGCTGGAAGTACCCGGCCACTCGGGCCAGCTCATCAGCACGATGCCCGAACTGTTCGGAATAGCGAACGTGGAGGAGAACGGTGGCACCCTGAATATGGGGCGCGAGGAGGTCTACCAGGCGCTCGACCGCATCATCGGGGAGGTTGCCGACGTATTCCAGACGACGCCCTACATTCACATGGGGGGTGATGAGGCAAGCCTTGAGGGGCTCGACGAGGATCCCGACGTCCAACGCTACCTCACCGCGCACGGGCTGGACAACGTCGATGAGCTTTACCGGCAGTTCATCGTGCGGGTGAACGATATGATACGCAGCCACGGTAAACAAACAGTCCTGTGGGAAGGCTTCCACAAGGAGGGCAAGGTCAAGATCCCCCGCAATATCCTTGTGATGGCCTGGGAAACGGTGTACCAGCTCCCGCAGGACCTGCTTTCCGGAGGTTACACGGTCATCAATGCTTCGTGGGTGCCCTACTACGTAGTCAACGAAAAGAAGTGGGACCCGGAAGAAATCTACGGGTGGAACATCTACAAATGGGGCAACTGGGTGAAACGGATGCCCTCGTACCATCCGATCCAACTGGATTCTACTGCTCAGGTAATCGGGGCTTCGATGGAAACATGGTCTCAACCGCAGTACATGGAAATCCCGAGCCTCCGGGAACGCCTCCCCGCCTTCATAGAGCGAACCTGGAATGCCAGCGTCGCGCCGGAGCAGCCGTTTCCGGTGTTCATGAACGCGCTGACACATACGGACGCTTCGTTTCGGAAGGTTCTCTCGCCCATAACCATCCACGTGGACGGGCTTCGCTATCCCGACCTCAAGGAAGGGCACTACGACGAGCAATACTGGTTCGGGGACCGGCTTACGCTTTCACTGAGCACGGAACCCGGCTCAACGATCTACTACACGCTCGACGGGACCCTTCCCACGCCGGAATCGAAGCGCTATTCAGGTCCGATTACGCTTTCATCCACGGCCTCCGTGCGCGTACGCGCCTTCGCAAATACCGGCGAGCCTGTCGGCTACGACGTGTGGCACCTTTACGAACTCCACCCCATAGAGGCCGCGATCGCTGGGAAGACCGGACCTACCGACCGCCTCTGGGAAAAAATGGATTCGCGCGTACCCTTCTCGGACCAGATCACGATCTCCTTGCGCTCGTCGCGCCCCGGCACCATCCGTTACACTATCGACGGCTCGGAGCCCTCACCGGCCTCTCCGGCTTACACCGCTCCCCTCGTGATCACTGACACGACTGACGTGTGGGCGCAACTCTTCGACAGCCAGGGGCGGGCGCTCGGCGAACCGTGGGCGGCGGGGTATGTGAAGCAGTAAAAGGCGGATCGGATAGGTACGGGAGGTGACTTCGGCAGGCAGCCCTGAGAACCCGCCGCCGCGGGTATCCGGGCGCTTTTGTCGCGTCGCGGACCCCTACCCCCACCTGCGGCGTTACCGTAATATCAAAGGGATGAACACGGTCTGGCGTATCTTTCGCCGGGTGTGGGCGTTTGTGATCCTCGCCGGAAATTGTACTTTCCGGGGAGCGTGGAGTGCACGAAGCGCCTTCCCGCTGCATACCGGCTTGCGGTCTGCCGGGCCTTCGGGAAAACCGGCGCGCGCATACGCTCGTCAAGCTGAAAACGCACTGGAGATACATGGCTGGAAAAGGAAATGGATCGAACGTAAGGGACCGTAACGGTGCCGGAAAGGCCGCTTCTGACGTCGAAGCGGCTTTCGATGCGGCATTCCCTGCGTCGGAGCCGCAGACGAGGGTCCCGGCCAACGGATACGAGGGCGACCTGGAGATCGAGCACGTCGGCCCCTCAGCGTTCGATCCGGAGAAGCTGCTGGACATCTACCGGACCATGCTGCTTTCCCGGCGGCTGGACGAGAAGATGCTCACCCTGCTGAAACAGGGCAAGGGCTTCTTCCACATCGGCTGCGCAGGGCACGAGGCTACACAGGCCGCTATCGGTGCGCTCGCCCGACCGGGGCACGACTGGTTCAGCATGTACTACCGGGACCTCTGCACGTATCTCTCGTTGGGTGCGACCGCCGAGGACGTCATGCTGCATCACCTGGCGAAAGCCGACGATCCCAATTCCGGCGGCCGGCAGATGTCGGAACACTTCAGCAGCCCGAAGCTGAATATCCTGCCCCTCTCCTCTTCCGTGGGCTCGCAATATCTCCCTGCAGTCGGCGTCGCCCTGGCACTGCAACGGAAGGAAAGCGATGCGTTCGTGTACTGCTCCGGCGGCGAAGGGTCCACCTCGCAGGGCTCCTTCCACGAGGCATTGAACTGGTCGGCGCGCGTGGGCGCTCCCGTCCTGTTCGTCGTGCAGGATAACAAGTACGCCATCTCCGTACCCGTCCAAGACCAGACGGCGGGCGGCTCCCCGTACAAGCTGGCGCGGGCTTACGAAGGCCTCAAGCGCGTCCACGTCGACGGAACGGATTTCTTCAAGGTGTACGCCGCCGCGAAGGCGGCCATCGCCCACATCCGAGAAGGCAAAGGACCGGTCTGCATTACGGCGGAGGTCGTCCGTCTGCTGCCCCATTCTTCTTCCGACAACCACGCCAAGTATCGTACACCGGAAGAACTGGAAAAGGATCGGCAAATAGACCCGATCGCCCGAATGGAGCTCCAGCTGGTGGAAGCCGGCCTGTTGACCGAAGACAAGATCGCCGAGCTCCGCAGCGAGATCACACGGCAAGTAGACGAGGCGACCCGCTGGGCTGAAAAACAACCCGACCCGGATCCCGCGACGGCAACGAAATATGTCTATTTCGAGGGAGATCTCGACCTCGCCTACGAGCAGTCGGAGCCTTCCGGAAAACCCATCGTGTTCGTGGATGCCATCAACCACGCCCTCCACGAAGAGATGGAGCGCGACGACGACATCATCGTCTACGGCGAGGACGTCGCCGAGAGCAAGGGCGGCGTCTTCACGGCGACTAAGGATCTGACGGACCGTTTCGGCCTGGCCCGCTGCTTCAACTCGCCGCTCGCCGAGGATTCCATCATCGGCACGGCGGTCGGCTTCAGCGCAGCCGGGCTCAAGCCCGTCGTCGAGATTCAGTTCGGCGACTACATCTGGCCCGCCATGCAGCCGCTCAAGAACCAGGTTCCTTCGTTCCGGTACCGCTCCAATAACGGATGGGGCTGCCCGATGGTGATCCGTGTGCCTATCGGCGGCTACATTCACGGCGGGCTGTGCCATTCCCAGAACATCGAGGCATTCTTCGCGCACGTCCCAGGTTTCAAGGTCGCGCTCCCCTCGAATGCCGCGGACGCGAAGGGCCTGCTAAAGACGGCCATCCGCATGGAAGACCCGGTGCTCTTCCTGGAACACAAGGCGCTCTACCGCATGGCCGCCGCGCGCTCGCCCGAACCCGATGCCGACTACCTGCTGCCGTTCGGCAAGGCGAAGACTGTGCTCGAAGGCACGGATCTGACCATCGTCACGTACGGCATGATGGTGTACAAATCCCTCAACGTGGCCCGCACGCTCGAAAAGGAAGGCATCTCGGTGGAGATCATCGACCTACGCACCATCCTGCCCGTGGACACCGAGGCGATCATGGCGTCCGTGCGCAAGACGAACCGCGTGCTCGTCGTCTACGAAGACCATCTGTTCGCAGGTTTCGGAGCAGAAATAGCCGCGCAGATCGCCGACCAGGCTTTCAGCCATCTCGACGCGCCGGTGCGCCGCTATGCCGGTGCCTTTACGCCGATCCCCTTCTCAGACATCCTCGAACGCGCCGTCCTCCCCCAGGACGAGGGAATCCTCGCCGCCGCCCGCGACGTCCTGGCCTTCTAAACAGTAGCCTTCATCCTCGAACACCCGAATACTCGCGTACCTGAATACTCGAACACTTCTCACCCCCCATGTTGAGACGTCACGTTTCTCTTACGCTCCTCGCATGCGGTTTCCTGCTCGTGCCGGTATGGCCCGCGGCGGCCCAGAGCAAGATCGTCTTTGCCGAGCAAGCACATGCGTTTGGTACCATTGACGAAGGCGATCAGGCCGCCTACACGTTCACGTTCGAGAACGAGGGCAACGCACCGCTTCACCTGATTACCGTCCGGCCCTCCTGCGGATGCACCACGCCCACGTGGCCCAGGGAAGCCATCGCACCCGGACAGACGGGCGACGTCCTGGTCTCGTTCAACTCGTCCGGCAGACCCGGACCGTTCGAGAAGACCGTCGCGGTGAACACGGACGGCGACCCGGCACAGGTCGTGCTTACGATACGCGGCACAGTGCGGCACAAGCCGCTCGAAAACGCCGTGGCGCAGGGCAACCTTCTCATCGAGAGCTATGGAAAAGACCTGGGCCGTATTCCGCCCGGACAAAGGGCACGGGTGACATTCCAGATCCAGAACAGCGGCGAGCGCCCGATTCGCATCGAGGGCGTCCGGCTGCCGGATCGAGGCGTCAACATCCAGTACCCGAACAGGCCCCTGTTCAACAGCGACGTTGGCCGGATCACGCTGACAGTCGAT
>DASSAV010000134.1:0-13032 GCA_035699265.1 Rhodothermales bacterium | reverse complement strand
GACGGACGAGGGAAACATCGACCTGCACGCCCCGAAGGGCACCATCGACATCAAGGCGAAGGCGATCAAGATGGAGTCTACAGGAGATACGACGCTGAAGGCTGCCAACTTCAAGGGTGATGTTCAGGCGAACTGGGAGGTGGCGGCGAAGGCCAACATGAAGCTAGAGGCGAAAATGAATCTTAGCCAGAAGGGCGGCATGGGCCTGGTCTCCGATGGCGGCATGAACCACAATATCATGGCCTTGAACGTAAAGTCGGAAGGCGATCTGACAAACGAGATGTCGTCGAAGGCGATGGTGAACGTAAAGGGCACCGCTCTCACCAACATCACGGGCGGAATCGTTAAAATCAACTGAAAGAGCCATGCCGGGACCAGCAGCACGGATGGGAGATATGACGGCGCACGGGGGGACGATTGCGCTCGGCTTTCCGACGGTGCTGATCGGCGGGGTGCCCGCTGCGCGCCTCACGGACATGCACGTGTGCCCGATGGTCACCCCCGGCGTGCCGC
Source organism: Rhodothermales bacterium (assembly GCA_035699265.1). Taxonomy (GTDB): domain Bacteria; phylum Bacteroidota; class Rhodothermia; order Rhodothermales; family DASSAV01; genus DASSAV01. Next base: position 12,519 of record DASSAV010000134.1, on the reverse strand, counting down.
CCATACCGCACGTCGGCGGCCCGGTGGTCGGCCCGGGCGTACCCACCGTGCTCATCGGCGGGATGCCCGCCGCCACGATGGGGGATATGCTCGTCTGCGTCGGTCCGCCGGACGTGATCGCGTTGGGATGCCCGACGGTCATGATCGGGACGGGAGGGGGAGGAGGAGCGGGCGGCGGAGGTGGCGGCGGGGCTGGTGGAGGCGGAGGGACAGGGTCCGGCGCGGGGGGTGCCGGCGGCAAGGCGGCAGCGGAAAACAAGAAGTTTGAAAAGGGCAAGACGGCCAAAGCCTCGAAAAAGGGTGGTGCTGGCGCAAAGAATCCGGCTGCGGCCGCCGCGGCAGCCGCCGCATATGCAAAGCACAGCGGAAAAAAGGAAGAGACCGTTCAGAAGGGGCACTGGATCGAGTTCCAGTTCACCGACAGTGCGGGCCTGCCGGTGAGCGGGGTTCCCTATGAATTGACGCTGCCGGACGGCACGACGTCACAGGGCAGGCTGGAAGGCGACGGCAGCATCCGCCGGGGGGTCGAGCAGACGGGGCAAGGGAAGGTGGTGCTCCAGTCTCTCAGCGAGGCGAAGTGGTCCACCGAGTCGGCCAGTGTGGGCGAGCAGGTGTCGTTGGCGGCAACCGCAGACGGCATCGAAAGCGGCACCCAGGCCACGTTTTTCATCTATCAGCGCGACGTTGGCGGGCACGACACGATGCTCGAGCAGGTGCAGACAACCGTCCAGGGAAATAAGGTCAGCGCCGAGTGGTCGTTCGCCTACTCACAGGATGATGCGGACAATGCGCCCGTCAGCGGGCAGGAGCGATATTCCCATCCACAGTTCTACTTCGAGGTCACCGCCGGCGCTTGCAAGGCGCGTTCGAACATGCTTCGCTACAAAGATTACATCGAGATTGAACTGGTGGACGAAGAGGAGCACCCCATTCCCAACGCGCCTTACCTGCTGTACCTCTCCGACGGCACCGTGCGGCGTGGTACCCTTGATGGAAACGGATACAGACGCGAGGAGAACGTGCCACCCGTCGCGCACCGCATCGTTTTCCCCGATTACCAGAGCATCATACCGATTGGGTAATCTATGCTGGTGAAGACAGGCATCGCGCCGGGACATCGAAACCGTCTCAAGACGGCAACGATCCAGGTCGTTTTTCGGCGCTATCCGGGTACGGATGCGGCAGGGGGCATCGGCAACTTACCGTATCGGCTGCTCGTGGACGGCAGCGTCGTGGCGAGCGGTGTCACACCGGCAGACGGCATCTTGCGGCTTTCGTTCAGCTCTACCAAGCAGGCCAGTCTCGAAATACTGGGTTCTGTATACCACCTGCGCATACGACGATCCATTGAAGGTATTACAACCGTTCACGGCCAGCAGCGCCGTCTGAATTCACTGGGCTATTTCGTCGGGGGCGTGGATGGTGACGTGGGTCCGCACACCGACGACGGTATCCTCCAATTTCAGGCGGACCATGACCCGCTCGACCCCGACGGCATCGTCGGGTCAAAAACGCGCAACCAATTGCATACGGCAGCCGGGTTCTAGAATCATGCCGATTGCCAAAGACATATTCCAGACATTACGGATCGTGCCCGCGCATTTCGAGCGGGTTGCACCCGGCAATCCGGATCCTCTGTTTCCAGACCTCGATGATCGTGGCTATGCTGCCCCCGAACACGGCCCCATTGTCGGGTTAATGGTCGAACCCGCTTCAGGTGACTCAAGTAATGACGTGTACGTCGTGCTCGAGCGGCAGGATATGGAGCTTGGTGCGCAACTCTTTGTCACGAGCAGTGACCCGAGTGTGCTTCGCATCATCCATCCAGCGGCTGGAAACCCACTAATCAATACGAAACGTGCGGCTATAGGCATACGAGGCATTGCCGGGGGCAGCCCGGCGGCCCGTACCGCACAGGTTCAGGTTCATCTGGGTAGTGTCGCAGGCCCTGTCATCGCCGAGATGACCGCCTGGGTTTTCAGGCCGCTCCGCGTCCGCATCACGCCGCACCTCGTCACCATCGCAGCTGCAGGCGTACCGGGAATCCCGAGCGTCGCCAACATCGGCAACATCATGCCGCTCGTGCGCGCCATCTGGAAGCCGTGCGGCATCGAGATGACCGTTCAGCCGACCCAAGCGCACAATGAGGTATTCGCGACGGCCGGGGTCGTCAGCATGGCGAGTTGGGCTGAGATAAATACGCTCGTCGCCCACAACGTACCGAACACGATAAACGTCTATATGGTGAATCGGATCGGTAACGGAGGGACATTGGGACTCGGCTTGAGCCGGGCCTCGGTCCAGCCCGGTGGCATCGCCGCCGGAGTCAATGCGCCAGCCATCATCCTGGCGGATACGACCGCGTTTGGTTCCGTGCGCGACGCGATGTGGTGGGCAAACGATCTCGCGCACGAGGCTGGACACTTTTTTCAACTCTGGCATCCGGACAACTTGCAACCGCCTGACGAGCGCGAGGACACCTGGTCACGACGGATGCTCATGCACAACTTTAATAAGATGCGCGGCCATAATCCCTGGCCGGATACGATGTCGGGTGGAAAGCATTTCCGGCACCGCCCGCGTCTGAATGACGTGGGCTACGGCAATCTCCGGCGCGGCTGCCTAATCACCATGAAGGATTTGAAGCAGATAAAAACAGACGGAGAGTGCTCCACGGCCCGAAATACCATTGCTTCAGCCGCCGGGCCGTACTGACACCCTCTCGGCGGGCCGGGTGGGCGTCCTGTACCGTTGCCGGCGCGCTCCTGCTATCCGTCGGCTGCGGACCCATGCGGGGCGGCTCCAGCCAGGCGAAAAAGCCACCCACTCCCCAAGAAAGCTCCCTTTCGGATGCCCGACCTGCTATGGATACGCTTGAAGAGCAGATCTTGAACGATCATTATACGGCCATCCTGGAGGCGCGGAAGGCAGGAGCATCCGTCCTCCCGGTTCTGCTGGCACTCGTTCACAACGAGCGCCCGGAGGTGCGCGAGCTTTCCCTGTACTGCCTGCGTGAAATCGGCGGGGACGACGCCGCTGCCGCCTTCGTGGAAGCGCTGCTGGACCCCGAGCCGCAGGTCAGAGGCGTAGCGCTCGGCTCGCTTCACCAGCACCCGCGCTCCTCCGTGCAGGAGGCCCTTTTCCGTGCCTTTGATCGAAGCAACGACCCGTACGTTCGCCAGCAAATCCCTCTGATCTTCGGGCGCATGGAGGGCGATGACGTCCGCCGTGCCGACGTAGTGGACCGTTGCCGCCGCGAGCACGAGCCGAAAGCACGCGAGGGGTGCATGGTGGTGATGGCGAAGTGGGGAGACGAGGATGCGCGCCACGCTTTTGTCGCGCAACTCCACGTCTCCCGCGGGCGTGACCGCGTGCGTTTCCTCGATTATGCACAGTATATCGGGGGGAGTTGGCTTCTTAAGCATCTCTCACCACTCCTGGAGGATACGTCTCCTGCCGTCCGGGTCGGAGTGGACGGCATCCCGGACACTCCTCAGTCTCGCCGCGTCGTCGACCTTGCAATAGACCTGATAGCACGCATCGCGGATCACCGTTTCTCATTCGGCGATACGGTGCCCACGAACTATACGGATGAACAGATCGAGGAAGTCACGCGCTTCCTCAAGAGCATCCCCTGAGCCAGGAGGCGATCTTCATGTCACAGCATCAAGGCGGCACGGATACCGCCAATAAAGTTAAGCTCACCTCCTCCATCGAGCAGGTGATGTGGAAAGGTCTGATGGCCTCCCCCGGCGCGACGACCGGCCTGGAGGTGTTTACCAAGTTCGTCGGCAACGGCGCCGACCTACAGATCGAGCTAAGCGATGCGGGGGGCAAGAAGTTGGGCACTTTCAAGGACAAGATCACCGGAAACCGGTTCTGGGCGCCCATCGCAATTCCGCCGGAGGCTAAAGACGCTCTTTTCGCCGAGGTGAAGCTGCCGAAGCACGGGTTGACAAAGAAATCGGGCGCCCTCCTGCTCACGCCGCCGATCCAGATAACCAACGCGAAGTGGGACAAGCAGGAGGCTGGCCGGGGAGACATTCTGAAGCTCACGGCAGACGTGAAGGGGGCCTACGACGGCACCGAAGCCGAAATCTCCATCTGGGAGCACGACGCCGACGGCGCACACGACCCGATAACCAAATTTCCCGCGCTGGTGGACAAGGCGAAGGTGTCGGCGGAGTGGGAGTTCGAGTATCAAGACGACACGGACGATATCCCGACCGAGGAGGAGAGCGAGAACGGGTATCAGTGGCCGGAGTATTTCTTCCGCGTTGAGATTCTGGGTGTAAAGGCGGAGTCGGGATTGCTAAGATTTAAGGATTGGATTGAGATTGAGTTAGTGGATCAGGATGATAACCCCGAGCCCGGCGAGCAGTACGTGCTGACCTTGCCGGATGGAAGTGAACGAAAAGGTCAGTTAGATGCGGACGGAAAGGTTCGGGAGGAGCAAATACCTCCCGGGCCTTATGCAATAAGATTTCCTGATCTGGAGGAATAATAAGAGGGGCAACAGTTCGCCGTGCCAAATAAGATATAGGGTGCATCGTCATGGGAGAAGGCGCTGTTCTAAAATCGGGTCAGAAGCACAAGATTCGTAAGATACCGTTGCAGTTCAGAAGGTACGTCAGCTCTGACTTGGCCAAAGGCACATTCAGAGCAAAAAACAAATGGATTTACATATACGCGCTTCATAAGTGGGGTGCATCCATAAAACACGAAATATTTGTTGATAGCGATGGCAAATATTTGCAGGTGAATTGGGGAAGCGGTGCAAGCAATCAATGGGGGAAAGATGAGCGTAAAGCGACTAGCCCACCTAGAGAGAATGTAAACATAACTTACAATCCTGATAACTTCGAGCTATACGTGTTCCTATCTGACGTACAGTTGCCGTATGCCCGCCTCGAAGATTACCGGAAAAACCCAGACAAGATAAGGCGCAGAGCCCAGCTGTTCGAGCCAAATTCCGAGCATACTAAAAGTTTAAATGGTCAGAATGGATCGACGCAAGGAGGGAATGTCCTAGCCTTCTTCTTGATTGATTATCCGCATATTGCTGAAAGAATACAGAAGGACTATCTGAAAGAGTTGGATGCTTACTATGAGTATTTGGACGACAAGGAGAGGCGAGACAAGACATTCCTTGCCACATTGACGTTGCAGGCAGTAGAAAGCTATGCGAAGCAAGATGATGACGTTTATGAATGGTTATGGGGAGGAAACACCTACTCCATTGAAAAATACCTGGATGACGAGAACAATAAGATTACCCATCTGTGTGATAAGGTCGAGTATCCTTCGCTCTTGAAATGTCAATTAATTGACTCCCCTGGCTATCAGGAGATGATGGATGACTATCAGGGTATCGAGGAGTTGGAAGAACGTTTGCTTGTTCACTGCGCGACGGTTATTGATCGTACTTTCGAGTCTCCGAAAGTACGATCAAGTAGTGGATCTGGGCGGACATATCTGGAACGGTGGGTTAGAGACCCGAAGAGTTGGTTGAACCGGTATGTTACGGGGGAATCCTTCCAGTTAGTGCGAAAGAGTCCTCCTGTATACGAAGCGTACGGCAAGCTTCTGGAGCAATGGGCGGTAACGAAGGTGAAGATAACATCTGTCCGGATCTTCTTGCCCGAATACATCCGTATCTTGGAGAAAAGATTATCTTTAAAAATTAAGTTGAAGTTCCTTCCTGGCGGCCTCTTGCAATGGGTCACCGAAGAGGAATGGCAAACCATCTACGTGAAGCGATATCGTAAGTATGAACTATCTATAATAGACGTTGATAGAGTTAAGACTAAACTTCCCGAGATACCTGCCAGCTTTCTGGCCGCGCTCGAGGTGATAAACCTGGCGATGGCTGGAAAGCAGCTCCGGGAGAGCAAGTCGGGATCTGAATATGTCAAGAATGCGATAGACCTAGTCGGCGCAATCGCTGATCTAACCGGGAGCTTGAAGGACCTCCTGTTCAAAGAGTTGAAGTGGGCAGGTTTCAAAATCGTAGGTATCATCGGGAGCGTGTTGGATTATGTGGGGGCGCTTTGGAACGCAGCCGAGGCTTCCGCCAAAGGAAAGTACGGACTGATGACAGGATATGCTATTATGGCGGTTGGTGCCACATTTGGCGCCGCGGGGGGGGCGCTAGCTCTGGGAGCAGAAGGTGCTGCCGCTTTTGGCATGGGCGCTGTCGGATGGACAGGAATAGGAGCAGTCATCGTTCTGTTGGGTGTAGCTATTGTCTGGTTCTTCTCCGACAATGAGAACCCCTTCAAAGATTGGGTTGAGACGTGTCCGTGGGGCAGACAGCCCGACAAGAGCAAGAGCATTAAAGGTCATACAGAAGCGTTGTTGGAGATCATCGGAAAGCCAAAAGTAAAATTTGTTGAGACGGTTCATCTTACGCCTGCTCTGCCGAACGATATCGCGGAGTTTTCAGGCTTAAAAGTGGTCATAATGCCGGGCTTCTTTACAGGTCAGTCGAAATATAAGCTAGACGTTCATTTCAAAGTCCGTTCCAGTTACTTTCCAGACGATTTAGAGCTGTCCCATACCAATCTCATCATTCCTGATAAGTCCTCTGCGTCTGTTACCAATTCATCCGCGGAGGCTACGCGCATCGTGCATCGCTGGTCTGCCGAGGAGTTGTGGAGGGTCGACACAGAAGGCTATAACAATATAAAGCACAAATTCCCCCGTGTTAAAAATCTATACCTATACCATTCAGAGTATAGTGTTGCTTGTCAGTTTATCGAGGCCGGCACCCGAGTCGGCGAGCCCGTGAAAGTGAGCGGTACTGTGGGAGGTCATAAGACCTTTTTAGGACACGACACGAGAGAATGGAACAACGTCGAGTTTGAATGAGGCTGTTCGGTGAAGAAGTTACGTCTTCAAATGTGATAGTATATCCGCCAGATCCTGATTATGCCTTCTGAAATCCCCGAATACTATCGCCAGTTTGCTGAAAAGCCGCCGCCCCCTGCGCCTGCGGCTCCGGCGAAGAGGACTGCGGTCCCGGTCACCGCGCCGTTCGACCCGGCGGCCCTCTATCTCGCCAACACCTTCATGCTCGGGCTGGCGGAGGACTGGCAGGACCGAACCTTGCACATCATCGCGGGGCCGGTTACCGACGACATGCAGCACAGCATCTTAGTGGACGTAGAGCCGGAGGTTGGGACGGACGACCTGGTCGACTACGCCGACTGGCAGGTGAAAGCACTGGAGGAAGACCTGAAGGGCTGCCGGCTGCTCTTGCAGGAGCCCATCCAGCTAGCGAACGGCCTCCCGGCGTACCGCGCCATCTTCTGTTGGTATCCTGCGGAGGATGTGCGTATCTATCAGGAACAGGTGTACGTATTGCACGAGAATACGGGATATAAGCTGACGGCCAGCTTCACGAAGAAGACGCGCAAGACGCTCGGGCCGCAGGTTGAGCGAATGATGCTCTCCTTTTCGCCCGGCGCTCCGGCAGTGCAATCGCCTGCGCGCGCCGTGCGAGCCTACTGAACAACGCCAGCTACTGAACCGACACTTTCCATAACGATCTACCGGCACGATCTGAGGCTAACCATGTCAGAATCAGCAGCGCGGCGCGTCGGCCTGTTTATCTCTTCCGATCCGGACGAGACGAGGATACATCCTCAGCCGGAGGGTCTCGAAGCCCGCGCCCGCGTCGAACTGCCGTTTCGGCTCCTACTCGTGAGCGATCTCCTGCCGCAATCGGCGCCGGAGGAGTGGGACGGGGCCTCCAGGCTCGTGACCATCGACAGGAACAGCTTCGGGCCGTTCATGCAGCAGGCACGCCCGAGGCTCTCGCTCGTGGTTCCGAATCGGTTAAGCGAGGCGCCGCGTTCGTTGGATTTGGATCTCGAGTTCCCGAGCCTCCAGGCATTCCAGCCGTCAGAGCTTGCGAGCCAGATCCCGGGCCTCGCGCAGCTCGTGGCCGTTCGCGCTGCGGTGGACGAACTGCGGCGGGGCACACTGGACTTCGATAGTCTCCGAACGCGGTTGTCGGGCCTGGGGGCGGATACAGCATGGATAGACCAGATCATGACCGTGCTGCGGGCTGTCCCGCCGTCGAGCGCATCCCCATTGGCGGCAGCCTCCAGTCCCGGACAGGCCGGCAATCCGCCTGACGCACTGGACCGGCTCATGGGACTGGTCGAGCTGGGTGACGACGGACCTGCTCCCCATTCGGAAACGCCGCGGCGCAGAGGCGGGGCGGGAATCTTCGACGTGTTGATGGGGGCCGTGACAGGAGGATCGCCGAAAGGCCCGCGGGTCGAGCAACCGGCGGCGGAGGCTTTGATCGCTGATCTCGACAGTTCCATCGGCGATCAGTTGCAGGCCGTCTACGAACATCCCGCCTTCCGCAGTCTTGAATCGGCGTGGCGCGGTTTGAAGTTCCTCGTAGATCGCCTCGACTTCCGGCGAGGCGTTCAACTCGACGTGCTCGCCGCATCAAAGGAAGCCGCTGGCGCGGCGGTCTATCACCAGGTGTTGATCCCCGAGCATGACGGGCAGTCCGGTCGCGCCCCGCTGTCAGCCGTCGTCCTCGAACATGCGTTCTCGAAAAGCCAGCCCGACGTAGACCTGCTGCTCGACCTCGCCGAGACGGGTGCGAGCTTGCAGGTGCCGGTCATTGCGGGCGCCGCGCCGGATTTCTTCGGTGTCGAGCGGTGGGAAGGGTTGGCTCACATCGACGCGTTGCAGCAGCACGTGTCCGGCCCGGAGTACATCCCCTGGCAAGGGCTCCGGGGATCCGAGTACGCGAACAACCTGGCGATCGCGCTGCCTTCCGTCGTGCTCAGGCCGCCTTATACCTTCGGTTCGTCCGGCGCATCCGCAACGTTCTTACGCGAGCAAGAGCCGCTCTGGGGCACCGCCGCCCTCGCGGTGGCGGTCGTGGCGGCAGACAGTTTCGTGCGGACGGGTTGGCCGACCCATCTGTACGGCAGTGCGACAGCCCAGATCGAGGATCTCCCCACCTGGAGCAGCAGGAGGGGACAGATTCCGCTCGGGACTATCCTTCCGGAATCGCAGCAGGCAGACCTGGCGGCGCTCGGCTTTACGGTGCTCGGGTGCAAACCGGACCGCGACGTGGCGTACGTAACGCATGCCCCGACTGTTCGGTACGTGGATGCGTACGAGTCCGCGTCTTCGCGTGGGGAAGCGGTCTCGCACGCCTCACTGCCCTGCCAGTTGTTCGTCTCCCGGGCGGCCCAGTTCATGCTCGCGTTTCAGAGTGAAGCCTCGGCAGGCGTTCCGCGGCAAAATCTTCAATCGGATCTCTCGACCCGGTTACGGGCCTTGCTCGATGTGCCGGGTGCTGGCGAAGACGACAGTGTTGTCGTGGAGCGGCACGAGGGGGCCAGCAACGAAGCCAGGGATGTCTTCACCGTACGAATCAGGCCTCCCCGGTCTGTGCTCGACGATTCTGTGAGCCTGGTGATGGGATTCCAGGTGCCGTCTTCCCACTATCCTGGAGCAACGGAGTAACTCATGCAGGTCGTATTTGCAAAACGAAAGCCCGCAAGCCGAATGTGGTGGGACGTGGGCGGGAAGACGAGCATCTCTGTTTTAACAAGCGCGACGGAGATAGACAGGTGACCGGCCAGACCGAGGCAGTCAGAAAGGAGAAGCTGCCACCCGTATGGGTGAGCGGCGGCGGTCTCGGTACGCCCTCGTCTGAGGTATGCCTGTCGGAGCCTTTCTGCATTGGCCGTGACGAATCGTGCCGCATCTGCCTGGACTCGGGCCAGGTGAGCCGGAAACATGCGGAAGTCACGTATGCTGACGGTGCGTGGTGGATCAAGGATCTCGGAAGTACGAACGGGATGTTCGTGGACGGGCAGCGCATCGATCGCGTTCGGATCGAGGATGCGGCAACCGTCGAATTCGGACGCAATGGTCCGGCCCTTCATTTCGTGACGAAGAATGCCTCTCCGGCCGAGAAGCCTGCGAAAGCACGGTCCGTCCAGTCCGGGGTTCATACAGAGGTTCCTGCCCCAGCAGCCGGCCTAGCGGAGACGATACCTCCGGAGCGTGCCGTGCCGCGAGCTGCGGCCGGTGCCAGGCCATACGCTGGACCACAGGGGCGGCGGACAAAAGCCCCCTCGTCTCCATCTCTCCGGAAGCCGCCCCGCCCGCCGGCATCTGACGAGAAATCAGCGTCCGTCGAAAAGCCGGCGTCCATCGAGAAGTACGTAGAGCACTATTTCGGCCCTCGCGACGGCCCGGTGGGGGATCACACCATGATGATCCGCCAGGCCTACCAGATCGTTCAGCGTCAGCAGCACAGGACGTACGTGTGGCTTATTCTGGCAGTTGGCGTCGTGTGCCTCGCGGCGCTCGGGTACGCCGGCTATCAGCACGTGCGCCTCAACCACTTGCAGGAACGGGCTGTCGTCCTGTTTAACCAGATGCGGGATGACGAGGCGCGTTTTGCGAAGATGCGGATCGTGCTGGAGGCGTCACACGACCAGTCCCTTGACGCGCAGTTACGGGAACTGGAGGAGCGGCAGGAGGCGAAGCGGCGCGAGTACGACGCCTACGTGGATGAACTGGGCATTCGGCGCCCGCTCAATGAGGAGGAGCAGGTCATCTACAAAGTGGCCCGCATCTTTAACGAGAGCGAAGTGTCCATGCCTGCGGATTTCATCCGAACGGTACGACAGGTTATCCACGGGTACTGGCAGCAGGAAGGACGGCAGACCCTCATCATCGCCATTGAGCGGGCGGAGGAGAGAGGCTATACGCCTTATATCGTTCACACCTTTCAGAAGTACGGACTACCGCCGGAATTTTTCTACCTCGCACTGCAGGAGAGCGCATTCGACCCGACCGTTTCGGGACCGCGCACGAACTGGGGGATTGCCAAGGGCATGTGGCAGTTCATTCCGGATACGGGCGAGGCTTACGGGTTGCGCATCGGACCGCGCGAAGACTTCCGTGTGTACGACCCCGAGGACGAGCGGCAGGACATGCAGAAGTCCACGGATGCCGCAGCGCGGTATATTCTGGACATCTATGGCAAGCTTGCCCACGCATCGGGCTTGCTCGCGATGGCCTCTTATAATTGGGGCGAACGCCGCGTCGTGAGTAAGTTGGAAGTCTTGATGGACGGCATTCCCGATACGCCCGAGGCCCGCAGCTACTGGCGGTTCTACAATGAATACAAGGACCGTATGCCGGAAGAGACCAGGCAGTACGTCATCAAGATTTTTGCCGCAGCCGTGATCGGAGAAAACCCACGCCTTTTCGGCTTCGATTTCGACAATCCTCTAGCCAGGTATATCGATGCACCCGACACCGTGACGCAGCGTCTGTGATCTCTCAGCGCGTGTGCGCTGATTGGACTGCTCCGGACCGGGCACGCGGACCGTGCAACCGGAGTAGCGAAATCATCATGTGAACGAAAGCACACGGAAATTCAACACCACGCATGTTAGACTTTATGTTCGGCCGGAAACAAGGGCGGGCGTTAACGATCAGGGTCGGAGCCAGTACCGATACGGGCCGCGTCCGGTCTGAAAACCAGGACAGCTACGGTAGCTTTTCCCCCGGAGAAGTATTGGATTCATCCGATCATCTATTTATCGTAGCCGATGGGATGGGCGGGCACGCACGGGGTCAGGAAGCCAGCCGCATGGCGGTTCAGGTAATCCGGGAAACGTACTTCGGCGACCGGAGCGATTCGGTCTCGCAGCGACTGCGTTTCGCGTTCGAGGCTGCCAACCGGGAGATTCACCGCCTGTCGGGAGGAGACGTGCGCTCCGAGACGATGGGCACCACATGCACGGCGCTGGCATTTTGCGATGGCACCTTGCATCTTGCTCACGTGGGCGACAGCCGGGCCTACCGCATTACGCGGAGCGAGATCCGGCTACTCAGTGAGGATCACACGGTGGTGGCCAGCCTGCTTCGCGAGGGGGTTCTGACACAGGAAGAAGCGAGGACGCACCCGCGGCGCCACGCCCTGACGCGCGCGATCGGGGTAGACGCCTCGGTAAGTGTAGACTTGGTAGAGAGCGAGGTTTCAGCCGGTGCCTGTTATCTCCTGTGCAGTGACGGCCTGGCGGACGTCGCCCCCGAAGAGATCCAGAAAGTTGTGCTCTCGAAGCCTCCCCAGCAAGCCTGCGACGCGCTCGTTCAAATGGCAAACGACCTGGGCGGCTTCGACAACACCACCGTCCTGATTGCGTGCGTCGAATGAACCGGCATTCTCTGAAATCAAAGCGATTGTATTGCAGGTAGATTGTTGTACTGCAGGTAGATTGTCTTGCAGGTAGTGAGATCGTCATGGAAACGATTCGGGATCCGGACATAGGGAAAGAGATCGACGGCTTCCGGTTGCTCGAAGTGCTGGGGCGCGGCGGAATGGGCGTGGTCTACAAGGCAGAGGACCAGGCGCTCTCCCGGCTCGTCGCCATCAAGATGATAGATCCCACCCTCGCCCGCGACGACGGATTCATGCGCCGTTTCCGGAGCGAAGCCCGTGCGCTTGCCCGCGTC
>DASSAV010000133.1:0-5046 GCA_035699265.1 Rhodothermales bacterium | reverse complement strand
GCCACGATTCGATGGGGAGTGGGGGCATGTGGGGCAGTGAAGTCGTGTCATGATCGCACGCACGGAAAACTTGTTTTCATGGGGGCTCGCAATGACAGCTTTGTTTAATGCTTCTGCCGAATTTGGTATGACACCTTCCATTCTGGGTTTTAGATTTTGGATTGTGGATTCATAAAACCCCACACTCCCGATCTCTCACACATGGCTACACGCCCTCCCGAAACCAGCAAGCACCTGTTCGAGCGCGCCCAGCGGGTCATCCCCGGCGGCGTAAACTCGCCCGTCCGTGCGTTCAAGAGCGTCGGCGGCACGCCCCTGTTCATCCGCCGCGCCGAGGGCGCCTACCTGGAGGACGCCGACGGCAACCGCTACGTCGACTACGTGGGCTCGTGGGGCCCCATGCTGTTCGGCCACGCCCACCCCGCCGTCGTCAAGGCCGTACAGGAGGCCGCCGCAGGCTCCACCTCCTTCGGCGCCCCGACTGAAGTCGAGATCCAGGTCGCCGAGCTCATCTGCGAGCTGGTCCCCTCCGTCGAGAAGGTCCGTATGGTCAACTCCGGCACGGAGGCCACCATGAGCGCCGCCCGCCTCGCGCGCGGCTTCACGGGGCGCGACAAGATCATCAAGTTCCAGGGCAACTATCACGGCCACGCCGATTTCTTCCTCATCGCAGCGGGCAGCGGCGCCCTCACCATGGGCGTCCCCAACTCTCCCGGTGTTACTCCAGGCAACGCGCAGGACACCCTCATCGCCCGCTACAACGACCTGGAGCACGTCCGCGAGCTGGTCGACGCCAACGCGGGCGAGGTCGCCTGCATCATCGTCGAGCCGGTCGCCGGCAACATGGGGTGCATCCCCCCCGAGCCCGGCTTTCTCCAGGGCCTCCGCGACCTTTGCGACCGGAGCGGCATCATCCTCATCTTCGACGAGGTCATGACCGGCTTCCGCGTGGCGCGCGGCGGGGCGCAGGAACGCTACGGCGTCCGCCCCGACCTCACCACGCTCGGCAAGATCATCGGCGCGGGCCTGCCCGTCGGCGCCTACGGCGGCAGGAAGGACATCATGGACTTCATCTCGCCCGTCGGACCGGTCTATCAGGCAGGCACGCTTTCCGGCAATCCCCTTGCCATGAACGCCGGCCTCGTCCTGCTCCGCATGATCGCGGACACACCGGACCTGTACGACGGCCTCGAAGCCTACGGCGCGGCCCTGGAGGCAGGCACCCGCGAAAACCTCCATGCCATCGGGCTCGACTATTATACCTCCCGCGTCGGTGCGATGGCCGGCCTCTTCTTCACCGAGACGAAGGTCGTCGACTACGACACCGCCCTCACCAGCCGCACGCAGCAGTACGCCCGGTACTTCCACGCCATGCTCTCACAGGGCGTCTACCTGGCCCCCTCCCAGTTCGAAGCCTTCTTCTGGTCCACCGCCCACGGCGAAAAAGAACTGGACCACACCCTCCACGCCCAACGCTGGGCCCTTCAGCAATCCCTGGAGGAATAGTGGATCAGAAATGGATCCGTATTGCTCCTCGATCTATCTCCACGAAAGTATTGGACGCGAAGGCAGTTGCGACCACGTCGAGGTTGGCGAGTAGAAGCCGTTCCAGCTCGGCATTCCCGATGTTGCCCGTCGAGACAAGGAGCAACTTGTGAGGCATTGCTTCCAGAATGATAGAATTGACGAAATCGGTATCCTTCGTAATGACGACGCGCTCCTCGCTTACGGAGATGCGATTGATGTCCGCATCAGGGGTCCGATTCCTGGCGGGTAGGTCCAGCGTGTGTATCGCGTCATGACCACGCTCACGGAGGCGGTTGCAAATCCGCCGGGGGAGCTAGGCGTCTACGAGGAATCTCATGCCGCCGTGGCTTGGACTCGCTTCGTCTGGCTGAGCCGGGCAGCGTAGGCAAGGACGGCAAGGATGTCCTCACGCTCCAGATCCTCGTAATCCGCCAGGATCTCCCCCACTGACATTCCCGAACTGAGGAGTTCGAGAATCATCTCTACCGGGTAGCGCAGGCCCCGAATACACGGCTTGCCGTGGCAGATCGCTGGGTCTATGGTAATGCGTTCCAGTGCCATCGGTCCTGACGGGTTTGTCCATCGTCTGCAACGACGGTCCACACGCGCCCGTTCCAACCACGCCCCATCTCCCTCACGCCCGCTCCCGGAAATACCGCTCCAGTTCCCGCAGCGTTGCGGGCGACGTCCTCATATCCCGCACGATCTGCCCGTCGTCTAGAATCGCGATCCGGTCGCAGACCTCCGTCACGTGGACCAGGTCGTGGCTGGAGATGAACAGCGTCGTCCCGTGCGTCTCGTTGATGCCCCGCAGGAGCGCCTTCAGCCGGATCTGCGAGCCCGGATCCAGATTGGCGAACGGCTCGTCCAGCACCAGCAGGCCCGGCTGCACCAGCAGCGCCGCCACGATCCCTACCTTCTTCGCGTTACCGAGCGAGAGGTCGCGGATGTATTTCTTGTTCCGCCCGAAGATCGGGTCGGTGAAGAACAAGCGGTACGGCTCCAGCCGCTCCCGGATCTCTGCCTTTGAGAGCCCGTACGTGCTTCCGACGAAATCGAAAAACTCGTCCGGCGTAAGGAAATCGAGCAGGAAGGAGGGGTCCAGGAACGACCCGGTGTGCCGCTTCCAGTCCGTCGAGCGCGCCACGTTCTCGCCGCCGATGCGCACCACCCCCCGGTCCGGCTGTGCGAGGTCGAGCATCAGGCGCATGAGCGTCGTCTTGCCCGCGCCGTTGTTGCCCACCAGCCCGAACGCCTCGCCGGATCCCACCCGCAGGTCCGGCACCTCCAGGCGGAACCGGTCCCCCTGCCGTTTGATCAGGTCGCGAACCTCAACGGTCATAGCCACGGAAACCGGACGCCATCACGTACTTGCGGCGCACCAACTGGTGCGCGAAGACCCGGTACCACCACCGGCATCCGGCCAGCCCTGCAAGCCCCATCCCGCCGATCAGCAGAAGGCCCAGCTTCGGCATGGCAACCGTGCCGTACAGGAGGAGGGCAGGGGGGATGAGGGTCGGGACGAACCACAGGAAATGCGCCAGTGAAAAGCCTTCATAATTCAGCAGCACCCCGCTCCGCCCCAGGTCCACCCGCTTCTGATTCGAGATGGCGAGCAGGATCACGAGCACGGAAGTAATGCCGGCATTGTAAAATAGGAACGCGACGTGGAATGGCAATAGCTGCGGCGCCAGGATGATGAAGAGCGGCAGGCTGAGCAGGAAGAAAACGACGGCCGAGCATTGCAATACCAGGAGCTTCGCCCGCACGAGGTCGTGCGGCCGGTGCGAGCGCGCCAGGAAGCCATCGAAATACGAGCTTTCCCACGAGAACATCAACTGCCCGTAGTTCAACACGAACATCCCCGACGCAAACACCCCGATCACCGCCCGGCTGAACGGGTCCGTAAACCGGTCGGCGTGGAACAGCATGATCCCGACGTAGAGCGCCCCCAGAATTACGGTGGACGAGAGAAACACGCGGGGCCGCTTGTTGCGCCACATCAGCTTGAGTTCGAGCAGCATCAGGTTCCATACAGGTCCGCGTTCCGGCACGAACGGCATGAGCCGGCTCGCCAGCCCGCCTTCCGGCACATCGTTCGCCCGCAGCCGCCTGCGCAGCACGTCGGTGGAGAGCCCGAACAGGAAACCCGCCACCGCCACAAGGACGAGGGGCACCGACCAGCGCCCGTTCGCCATCCCGTCGAACAGCGTAGATGATACCTGGTTTACGAGCGTCGTTCCGGCGATCTGGTCCAGGAGGCTCAGCGCAGCCACCGTCGCCACGCCGATCACGAATCCGCGCGACGTACCGCCCATCTGCGCCCGCACGAGCACCACGCCGAAGTGGGAGATCACCACCAGCAGCGCTGCGCCGAGGAGCCACGGCACACCCGCCTCCGCGCGCCCGGCCATCAAGAAGTGCCGCACCCAGAACGGCACCAGGAAGAAGAAAGGAAAGAGGTTATGCAGGCTCAATAGCGCGTCGAGCTGGAAGGAGCCGACCAGCCTGCCCGTCGGGATCGGCAGCGGCAGGTACGCCTGCATCCACATCCCCGGCGACTTCTGCAGGAAAAACCGCACCAGGAACAGCACCACCGTCGCGCCCAGCAGGTGCGCGTTCACATAGGCCACCGGTTCTGCCTCGATGTGCATTTGCCGGAGCATCTCCGTCAGCACGAACCCCGCCGCTCCCAGGACAAACGCCACGTACACCCCTGCCAGTCCGAGCCCGAGCACCGCGATCCACCGGTACTTCGACCGGATCGATCGCGTGAGGCGTTTCCGTCTGTGTTGGAGCAGGTGGACGTACGACATGGAGCGTCAACGGGCTAATAGCGGCATCACGCCTGGAGATTACGCCCGCCTCACATCCTTCGCCCCCGACTCCGGCACTGCCCGCATGCGCCAGCGGGACCGCCACCCTGCGTCTCACCACCCCCCGCCCCATATAGTTTCGGCGCACCCTCCCTCTAGTTGCGGGTTGAGCGTTGTTTCGATACACGCCAAATTCCTAACCCTCAACCCCACCGGGCACCTCCACCCACGCCCCCGGCGCCAGGTCCCCCAGCCGCCACGGCCCTACCGCCTCCCGGATGAGCCGCAGCGTGGGATACCCTACCGCCGCCGTCATCCGCCGCACCTGCCGGTTGCGCCCCTCCGTGATCGTCAGCGAGAGCCACGACGTCGGGATGCTCTTCCGCTCCCGGATGGGCGGCACGCGCACCCACACGTCCGGATCGTCCATCCGTGCCACGACGGCAGGCCGGGTCCGGCCTTCCTTCAACTGAACCCCCTGGGCAAGCTGCTGCAAGGCTGCCTCGTCCGGCATGCCTTCCACCTGTACCCAGTACGTCTTCGGCAGCTTATGCCTCGGGTCGCTGATGCGGTGTTGCAGGTCGCCCGCGTTCGTCAGCACCACGAGGCCTTCGCTGTCGTAATCCAGCCGCCCCGCCGCGTACACGTCGCGGAACGGGATGAAGTCCTTCAGCGTCGCGCGGCCCTCCGCGTCCGTGAACTG
>DASSAV010000132.1:0-5898 GCA_035699265.1 Rhodothermales bacterium | reverse complement strand
GTCAGGTCCGTGCCCGGTGAGCCCGCACCGTCCGCGTAGAACAGGTGGTATGCGCTCACGTCGTCCTGGTTGACGCTACGCTTCACGAGCCGCATGCCGATCACCTCCGTGTAGAACCGGTAGTTCTCGCGTACGTCCGCCGTAATGGCGGTCAGGTGATGTATTCCGGATAGCTGCATTTCTGGTACCTCCGTCGCCTGCTTGTGTGTGCGCCGTAAGCATTTCCCGCACCGCCGGGGGCCGGCAGGGATCCGTCTCCACCCACACCGGCCCCGTTGGCGCCTGGACAGGATTAGTCCTGCTCCGGCTGCAAGGCCGCCTGAATCTCCAGCGTAATCTCCACGTCGTCGCTGACGAGGAAACCGCCGGTTTCGAGCACGGCGTTCCAGTTCAACCCGTATTCCTTTCGGTTGATCTTCGTGCGAGCCTCAAACGCAACTTTCTCTGTGCCCCATGGATCCTTGCCCGAGCCCAGGTACTC
Organism: Rhodothermales bacterium; assembly: GCA_035699265.1. Taxonomy (GTDB): domain Bacteria; phylum Bacteroidota; class Rhodothermia; order Rhodothermales; family DASSAV01; genus DASSAV01. The sequence goes on along the minus strand of DASSAV010000132.1, from coordinate 5,417 downwards.
CGCATCGAGCTCGACCGTCTTCGTCACGCCGCGCAGCGTAAAGTCGCCCACCAGCGTGAACGAGTTGCCCGACACGTTCCGCACGCCCGTGCTCTTGAAGGTGATGGCCGGATTCTCCTCGACGAGGAAGAAGTCGGCCGTACGCAGGTGGTTGTCGCGGGTGGCGTCGTTCGTAGTGACGGAGTTCGCCTGGATGGTCGCCTCGGCCTCGAGTGTCGAGAGGTCGTTCGGCGCCATGCGGACGACGCCCTCAAACTGTTCGAAGCTGCCGCGCACCTTGCTGAAACCCATGTGGCGGACGATAAAGCCTAACCGCGAGTGTGCGGTGTCGATGGTGTAGGTCTGAACGGCATTCTGGATGGCAGTAGACATGGTTCTGTTACGTATCTGTTGGTTGTTGTGACGTTATCTCGAATGTGAGATAATAGGATACAAAAAAATCAGGCGGCTACATCTCCGGGTTCGGGTATCTTGTACTGCTGCGCATAGTGGCCAAGCCGCTTGAGCAGTTCGGTGGCGACCTCCTGTTCGTGCAGTCGGAGACCCCCCATCAACTGCCGGATCAGTTCCGCATGTTCGGGAAAGACTACCTCCATGAGAGCCCGGCCTTTCGGTGTCAGGTCTGCGTGGACTACACGCCGGTCGGTCTCGCAGGCCCTCCGCTCGATGAGGCCGCGCCGCTCGAGCTTGTCGACTACGTACGTCATGCTGCCGCTGGTAAGCAGGATGCGGCTCCCGATCTCGCCGATGGGGAGGTGTCCCTTGTGCAGCAGCACTTCGAGCACGCCGAATTCGGTAAGGCTCAGGCCGTGGGCCTGTACCTGCTGCTCCAGACGCTCTTCGATGCTGCCAAGCGCCCGCATCATCACGACCCACAGCTTGAGCGATGTTGTGACTGGTGGCGTATCCGGCATATCTCAAATTATTGTATCTTGAATTCTAATTATTATACCACCCCTTCAAGCGACGGTTCCCCGACAGGTGCGGAGATTCACACGTTCTGCGCTTCGGCGGTTTGCAGTAGCGCCTCAAAGTCGTCCTGATCCAGTTCGAAGCCCGCTGCGGCCACGTTTTCTTCCAGGTGCTTCACGCTCGACGTGCCTGGAATGGGGAGCATGACGGCCGAACGCTTCAACAGCCAGGCCAGCGCCGCCTGGGCGGGGGTAGCCCCGATGCGAGCCGCCACCCGAGCCAGCACGCCTCCCTCATCGGCCAGCTTGCCGGTCTCCAGCGGAGACCAGGGGATGAAGCCGATGCCCTCGCGCTCGCAGTAGTCGAGCACGGCCTCCCACTTCCGATTTGCGAGATTATACCGGTTCTGGACGGAAACGACCTCTATCGTCTGCCGCGCCCGCTCGATGTCTGCTACCTTCACCTCGGAGAGTCCGATGTGGCGGACCTTGCCCTCGCGCTGGAGATCCAGGAACGTACCGAACTGGTCTTCGGCCGGCACCTTCGGATCGATCCGGTGGAGTTGATAAAGATCGATCCGCTCTAATCGCAGCCGCTTGAGGCTCCCCTCGCACGCGGCCCGAAGGTGCTCGGGGCGGCCATTCATTTCCCATTGGCCAGGACCGGGCCGCTCAAAGCCGGCTTTGGTCGCAATGACGAGCCCCTCCGGGTATGGATGCAGCGCCTCTGCAATCAACTCCTCCGCCACGTGCGGTCCGTACGAGTCCGCGGTGTCGATCAAGTCGATGCCGAGTTCGACCGTGCGGCGCAAAACCCGCAAAGCCTCAGCCTTGTCACGCGGCGGTCCCCACACGCCCTTGCCCGGCAACCGCATGGCGCCGAACCCCAGCCGGTGCACCTCCAGGTCGCCCCCGATAATGAAAATGCCGCTCTCGGCAGCCGATGGCGCCTCGGAATCCCCTGCATTCGCCCTTGCCTGCATGATCTCCTCCCCCCTTTCATGAACAGATTCAGCACACCATCCTTAACGGGAGCAACCGCCGGTTTGTTTTCTAGCCACCTACGCCTCAGGGCTCACCCTGAATGGCACTGATAGCCGCGAGAATGTCGTTCTTCACCCGGCTCTCCGCCTCCACGTTCAGACGGGCCTGTAAGGCGGGAAGACTGGATGCCTGCCCGAGCCTGCCGAGCGCCTGGGCGGCCGCCTGCCGGATGAAGAGGTCGTCGTCGTCGAGCAGCGGTGCGATCGCGCGCGCCGCCTCCGCCTCACGCCCCTGCGCCTTCGCCGTGAGCGAGCGGATAGCCTGCGTCCGGGTCCGCCGGCTGGTCTCCGGACCAATGTAGCGCAGCAGGAGATCCCATGCCTCCGGCGCTTCCACGTTCCCCAGGGCCGCAGTCGCCGCGAGACGCGAGAGGTCGAGCCAAGTATCCTGCCCGAGCGCCGAGCGAACGGCGTCGAGCGCGGCCGGCGCGGGCGCCATGCGCGCGTAGGCGATGAGCGCCGTGGCCCGCACGTAGTAGGAAGGATCCGTCTGCGTCAACGCCAGCAAGCGAGCCTCTGCGGCGGCATCATCGGCGCCGCTAAGCGACCCGGCGGCGTGCTGCCGTACCCGCGCATCGGGATCGTGGGTAGCCGCCAGCAGCGCATCCCGCGCAGCATTTTGCTCCGTGAAATCCGCGAGCGCATCCACGGCACGGGCCCGCACACCCCAGAACGCATCGGATCGGGCAGCAGCCCCGAGCACCTCCGCCACGCCCTCGCCTTCCCGCTCACGGAGAAGGTCCGCCGCCTCCAGGCGGCCCGCTACGTCACCGGCATGGACGAGCTGATACGCCAGCATGGAGGTCGACCGTGGGAAATCGGTCACGTCCAGCAGCCAGCCGCCTTCGTCCCACTCGATGGCGCGGGGCGCGGTGGAAACGGGAATAGACGCCGTCGTGTGCTCGCCCCGCACCGGCACGATCTGCCGCACCGTCCCCCTGTCCGTGAGAATGGCGACGTCTACGCCGGCGTCGAAGAATCCCGTGAGCGAATCTCTGGACTGCACCTGGTCTGCGGTGAGGCGGACCGCCCCGGCGGCGGAATCATACGCCGCCTGCACCCGAAAGACGGGAAAGCCCGCCCCGTACACCCACTGCTGGAAGAAGCGGTCGAAGCTACGCCCGGTGGTCTGTTCGAAGGCGCGCTCCAGGTCGTCCGTTGTCACGTTCTGGTAGGCGTTGTCCACGGTGTAGCGGTGCATGGCGGCCCAGAAGAGCGAGTCGCCCAGTTGATGGCGCAGCATCTGGAGCACGGTAGCGCCCTTCGGGTAGATGTGCCCGCTGAAGAACAACTCCAGCGGGTCGGTAACCCAGCGGTCGTAGACCAGCGGACGCCGCGCCGCATGATCGGCCTGTATGACCTGATCCTGAGCGTTGAGCCGGTCCAGTGCCCCCTCCGCCGAGCCCTTGTCCTCTTCGGTGAAGATCTGCTCCATGAACGTGGCAAACCCCTCGTTCAGCCAGACGTTGGCCCACGTCTCGGTCGTCAGCAGGTCGCCGTACCACTGATGTCCCAGTTCGTGCGCTACCAGCCCGTCAGCGTTGGCCTGCGGCTCCGCCCAGGCCGGATGCAGGATCCCGTCGTCCGCCTGCGTCGTGGCCGTGACGTTCTCCATGCCCCCGAAGATGTAGTCCGGAACGGCGGACTGGTCGTACTTCGACCAGGGGTACGGCACACCCGTTTTGCGGGAGTAGAGGTCGATGGCCTCGGGTGTCTTGCCGAACCCCCGCCGCGCCGCCTCGATGGAGTCCGGGTACGTCCAGTAATCGACCGGCACGTCGTTCCAGTGGTCCCGAACGATCGCGTAGTCGCCCGTGACGACGCTCATCAGGTACGTGGACGCAGGCTTCTCCAGCGACCAGTGCCACTCCATGCCCGTGCCCACGGCGGTGGAGTCGACAAGCCGCCCGTTCGAGAGCGCCCGCTCGCCTGAAGGGGTACGGACGTAGAATTCCCACGTGGTTTTGTCGTTCGGGTAGTCGTAGGTCGGCACCCAGTAGCGGGTATCTTCCGTCTCGCCCTGCGTCCACATGACATGCTCCCGGTCGATGAAGTAAGCGCCCTTCTTCGGCTCGACGGTCTCATACGCCACCCTGATTTCGGTAGCCTGCCCCGCTGGAAGGGGCGCAGGCAGCCGGATGGCGAGTGTCCGGCCGTCGTAGTCGTAGGGCAGCGCCTTCCCGGCGGTGCCTTCGACCGCCTGAATGGTCATGTCCACCGCGTCCAGCGCTACGGTGTCGAGCGGCGCGTCGAGTGCGGCCAGCTTCAGCGTGGTGGAACCGACGACGGCGTGCCGTCCCCAGTCGAACCGCACGTGAACGACCTGGTGCTGAAGATCGTAGATCCGCACCCGCTCATCGTGATGCCGGCCCGGCGGTGGCGGCCCCCACTCGACCAGCGGCAGCGGCTTGAACGCCGGAACAGCCGTGGAGAGCGTATTGCCGCCCACCGCCTGCTCAGCGGCACCCGACGGTGCACGGCTGGTATCGACAACCTTCGGCGGCACCCCGCAACCGACCGCGACCGTGACCAGGATCAACAAAAACCGTTTCATATTTCCTCGTTATCCCTGCTACCCGTTCCATGATGTTGCAATAAAAGCAGGCTCGTATCCGTACTCCCAGGCTGCCGGGAGTCTACGATCCCCCTCACTCCCACACCCCCTTCCTACCCTCCTACGCACATAGACTCCCCGTCTCCTTTTCTGCGGCGGTCTGCGGTCGGCCCTGCATCCCCCATCCAGGAACGTCAATACCCCGGCACCGCCATGTCGAGCATTGAGGCCCGCCGCGTGCCCGGATACGGCACGTCCGCTCCCTTGATCAACTCCCACAGCACGCGGTTAAAGACCGCCTCGTCCGCGACGTCCTCCTTGGTAAAGTCGAGCTCCGACGACTCCTCCGCCCCGCGCACGTTCATGGACAGGTGCTCGTCGAGCGGCACCGCCGGGGTCAGAACGGAGTAAGGCGTAAGGTCGGGCGTGTCCGCGAAGATGTCGGTTAAGGGCCGGGCGTAATAGTCGAACTGCGAGAGCGCGTCCAGCCCCAGGATGGCCTCCATCGTCGCCAGCGCGTCGGTCGTGTTGGCGATCCGGTGGATCACGCCCGGCCGGTTGTACGGCGAGATTACGAGCATGACCGACCGGTGGGAGTCGACGTGGTCCGGGCCGTTCTGCGCGTCGTCCTCCAGCACGAACACGACCGTGTCTTTCCAGAACTGCGAGTGGGTGATGGCGTCGATCATCCGGCCAAGTGCCAGGTCGTTGTCTGCCAGGTATGACCGCGGCGACAGTGCTCCCGCACGCGCCCCCTTCGTGTGGTCGTTCGGCAGCCGGACGATCTCGAACTGCGGCAGCTCGCCCGAGCGCTCGAACTGCCTGAACTCCTGGAGCCATACGTCGACGCGGTGCTGGTCGGGGATGTCCAGGTCGAAGCCGGGGAAGTCGGGGTCGGTGTGAGCCTTC
>DASSAV010000131.1:0-22376 GCA_035699265.1 Rhodothermales bacterium | reverse complement strand
TCGGCTGGTGGGTGGATGCTTGTCGATTTCGCTGGCGAGCTACGCACGCGAGGCATACAACACGTTTTTAGTGGGCCGGCTTTTATCAGAACTCAGCCTGGAGGCTGACTTTGAAATAAATCATCCAGGCGTGATGCGTGTCATTCAAACGGGGAGAATCGCTGCATGAAAGGTGGCGATTCTCCCCTCAACTGACCGGAGTATTGAAACATAACCTTGACCGGATGCACATGTTTTATTACATACCTACAAACCTCCCCCGCACCCGTTCTTTGACATCCTGTACCATCTTGCCCGCGCGGCGAGGCACCCGCAAAGGTGTGCCAGATTCATCGCCATCCAGGACATCCTGATTCACCGGGTGATTCGCAGGCCAATCAGGGAGGTCACCCGGTGAATGTGTGCCATGAGTCCGGCAGCACCCAAAAACCACGCGATTCAGGTACAACTGACCACCAGCAAACCTGTGCCATTTGTGCCATCCGAATCCGCCCCACGACGCAGAAAACACCGGATTGGTCCCGGCACACGCAAAAACTGGCGGAATGTGTGCCATCTGTGCCGACCGACTCCCACCGGCACAGAAAAAGGTCAAATGTGTGCCATCTGCGCCATTCAGATCGCCGGTAACGCTCAGGAAACACCGGACCGGCACCGGCACAGAAAAAGGTCAAATGTGTGCCATCTCCCCCGAGCCTGAACACCTGAACACTCGGATCAGAACGACGCGCTGAGCTGGAGCTTGAACATGTGGAGGGGCGGAGCGCCGGAGGGCATGCGGCCGTCGTACGTGAGGGAGGCGCGCAGATAGCTATTGATGGTGTACTGCGCATTCGCGTTGATCAGAAACGACCGTCCGGCCCCCCTCCCTTCCGTCAGTTCGTAAAGAGCCATACCGACCGCGTCATTTGAAAGGGCGACCTGTGCCATCTCCAGGCGCGACGTGATCTGCCACCGCTGGATCCTCGTGTAGCGCAGCTCGACGGGGAGTTGTACCATGCGTACCGTGCGGTCGCCCAGGGCGTCCCGTTTCCAGGAAAACACCGGCCCGCCGAGGATCTGCATCCCCTGCCAGGGACTGAACGCCGCCTCCGGGTGGAGGCTCGTCCCGTGGATGTCGTAGCGCCGGGATGCATATTGCTCACTGAAAGTGCGGTTGCGGTCCAGTGTCGCGCGGAGCTTGAAGCCCCACCGGTCCGTCGGGCGCAAGCGGCCTTCCAGGTTCCAGGTCTGAATCAGGCGCGATTCTTCTCCGGAGCTAAGCTCCGTCAGGCCCTGCGAGCGGTCGAACGCAAAGTCGAGTCCGTACCGGGGCTGGGTGCGGAACAGGTAGACCTCCTGCGCGAACCGGATGCGGCCGTTCATGGTGGTGGCCGGGTCCAGGAAGCGGCTCAGGTTGAGGAGGTAGATCTGCGTGAGGTGCTCGTCGCGGCTCTTCTCCGTCACCTCGAAAGTGGTGTGCGTGCTCACGTTGGAGAGGGCGCGTTGCAGGGGAGTCGTCGGCTTCTCCCACAGCCTGGACGGTTCGAAGCCGACCCGCAGCTTGGCCTGAACGCCTGTGACGGCGATGAGCGAATCCGAGGGGATGAACGTCTTGATGTACGTCCCTTCGTCCGGAGTACGCTCGGGCACGAACTCGTCCACCTGGATGACGCCGTCGCCGCTGGCATCTTCCCACACGTATTGCCCCACGTCTGGCCGGGTGTGCAGGTAGATTTCTTGCAATAACGGCGTGCGCTCGCTCATGGCCTGGTAATACCAGTTGGCCTGGATGGCGCGATTGAGTGGCGTGGCCCGAGCATTCCAGCTCAGCAGGAGCGATTGCGTGTCCTCCCGGCCGTCACGTCCTATGAAGTTTTCATTGAACCGGCGGAGCCGGACGCCCACGTTCGCATCTGTATTGAACGTTCGGCTCGGGTTATACTTGAAATGCGACGACAGGGTGATCTCCTTGCCTGCGTCTTTCAGGGACCCGTCCGCCCAGCCCTGCTCCCAGCGCACTTCCACGTCCCCCCCGGCCTCCAGCCGTTCCGTCGTCCAGGCGATGCCGGGCCGGGCTGCGAAGAAAGCTTGTGAGCCGCGGCCCAGGCTGTCGGTCCCCATCGCGAACTGCTTGCGGCGCTCCTGCTCGATCTCGAAGCGCGGCACCAGGTGCTCGCCGAACAACCCGTACTGGACTGATCCCGACTGCCGAAGCCAGCTTCCGTCTTCGGCAAGCAGCGTGTCGGCGCTCTGTATGTATTCAGCGTGGTAGTTGAGTTGCGGCAGTCCGGCTTCGGCCGACTGGAACTCTATGCTCCGCCGCGCGCCGTCGAAACCCCTTGCCAACGCGATCCGCCCCCACTCCCCCGCCACGTGGCTGTTGGCGGCGAAGTCGAGCGTGGCGCCTGCCGCCCTGACGGCCTCCCCCTCCAGTTGGCGGAGCCCTCCCGCCTGTCCGCTCCTGGAAACCAGGTTCCATTGGCGGGCAAACTCGACGGGGCGGAACCGGTCAAATGCCTGGAACTGGTCACCCACGGTCCGCTGTTCGAAATGCGCGGACAGCTTTCCGATGCTCGGGATCGCGGTGGGCTTCAGCCGCAGCCCCAGGCTGTAGGCCCTGCCGTGATCGTCCCCGGAATCGAGGTTGGAGAGCCTGTTCTGGTCGTATAACGACCCCGCCCACTCGCCGAACACTTCCAGGTTGGCAATCGGCTCGATGGATCCGGAGAAGTCGATCAGGTCGTGCTGCTCGGGCTTCGGAAGCTGGCGGACGGGCTCGTAGTCCCCCCTGCCCTCGCCGACGTACTCGTACTGGATGCCGTTGATGAGGCTATCGCCCCGGACGTAACTGCCGAGCCCTTCCCCCTTCCGGCTGAACCGAACGCGGTAGATCTGCCGGCCGTCCTCGGGAGCGGAGCGAAGGGGCACGTAGACCGAATCGACGCCGGTCCCCGTCGGCCTGGCCTCGCGCACGTACTGGACATAGGGGGCCTCCGGGTCGAATGGGCCCAGAACGGGCTCGGCCCCGCTGCGGAGGGCCAGGTCGTCCCCGGAGTTGACCAGCAGGAGCGAGTCGGCCGGTGTAAGTCCCAACTCGGCCCCAAACTGGCGGCTGTCGGCTTCGCGCAGGAAACTGACGCCGAGCCGGGCGCGGGAGCGTCCGTCCTTCCCGGCCCACCAGTTGGTCTCGGAGGCGACGGAAAGGAGCGTCCGCGTGAACTCGTACGTGGTATACTGGAACTCGACGGCGATGCGCAGGGCATCGGTGATGATGCGCCTGGGGGTGAACGTGATCTCTCCGGTCTGGTAGTCGATGGTGTAGTCGTTCGTCTCGCCCCTTTCGACGCGCTGTCCGTCGACGTAGACGGTCTCCGATCCCGCCAGGACGATGATGAACTGTTCGCCGCTGTTTCCCTCCAGGCGGTAAGGCCCCTGCACGCCGTCGATAGGCTGGATCTCCTGCATCCGGTATTGTCCGCGCGACGTGGCAGCCGAAACGGTGGCCTGCCCCCCGGCGAACGGCGATCCGCTCATTGCCGGCATGTTGGCCGTGAGTGAGACCCCCTGAAGCTTTCGGTTGAAGCGGGCGAACTCATTGTCCTGGAGCCGCAGGTCGAAGTCGCCGAGGCGGGCGGTGCCGTACTTCGCCATGAGCTGGATGGAGACGCGGTCGAACTCGCTGAGGCGCTGGGTCGTCCCTTCCGGCTGGATGGGGGTATTCTCGTCAGTAAGGGCGGCCTGGATCTGAACCCCGTCGATGAGCTCCCCGGACACCTCCATCCGGAGCCCGGATTCTACCGATACGTCCCGCCGATTCCCGGCGAGAATCCCGCGCGTGATCGAGCCCCTGCGTTGCAGGTGCGACCCGGCAAACGGGTCGAATGGGGTATGCGGCCCCTGCTCCGGGCCGCCGTCGGAATCTGCGGACGCGCTGTCCAGGGTCGCACTGGAACCTATCGTGTGGCTTCGGTAGACCTCCTTGAACGCGAAGGGCTGCGCTCTGTAACGGGCGACCAGCACCCGAGCCGAGTCGGTTAGGGACTCCGATAGCCAGATGCGCCCGACCCGATACTCGACACGGTACCGGGTGCTATCTATCGGAATCCCATCTGAAAGCAGCTCCAGCGAATGTGGAACGACGTACGGGCGGAGCAGCACGAGGCCGTCCCTCGCGAGACGAAGCGTATCCAGGTAGGCCGTCTCCACCGGCGGATCCTGCACGGGTGCGCCCTGGCCCCGCGCCTGACGGGCACAGAGCGTCGATACGATCAGGAAGGCAGCGAGGGACCGGAACACGTCTGCTTCGTGCGATGAGGAGGCGGAAGTCGGTACCGAGAAGATGCGCCCGTGCCAGGAGGATATACCGGCGCTCTCATCGGATCAGGTCGTAGCGGAAGCAAACGTATAGGCAATCAGAATCGTGTCGGTGGGCGTGATGGCAGCGCGGAACGTGAAAGGGCTCCCTAAGCACGTTTAACCAAGTGTAAGTATACGACATGGCGACAGATACAAAAAACCCATTTCCACGTGACCGGGATGGGTATCCGGCTGCCAAACCGGCCGGAGCGGGCCAGGCTCGAAGTCATGGCGCCGAGGTTAAGTCTACGCTCCTCCCGCCGATAAATGTCAGGTATATGGCGACTCGTTCAGGGGCTATCTGAACGGCGCCCCCAACCACAGGATGAATTGATCCCCGACGCTCTACATGGCCGAACAGGATAAACCGGACAGCGACGAGACCAATACCGAGGAGGACGGACCCAGGCCTGCCAGATCAGCTAAGACTGGCTTTATCGCCGTACTGGTTGCATCCGTCCTACTGCCGGCCACAGCCGGGGGGTGGATCGCGTATACACAGTACGACCGACTCGTCGCCACCGCCGCGTCCGTCGGATTTCAGATTGGCACGAAGGATGTAGATGAAGGAAAGCATGAGGCTGTGGAATACGGCCAGTTCATGCAGATCGAGAACATGATCATCAACCCCGCCGGGAGTAGCGGCAAGCGCTACCTGCTGGTCAGCCTGGGGCTGGAGAGTCAGGATCCGCTGGTGCTGGAGGAGATCAAACGGAAGGATGTAGTAGTCCGTGATACGGTGCTCAAGGTGTTGGGAATCAGGACTATGGACGAGCTTGCCGACATCAATCGCCGCAATGAACTCAAACACGAGATCAGGGATGCCATCAATGGAGTCCTCTCAGAGGGGACGGTCAGCCGCCTGTACTTCACCCAGTTTGTTCTACAATAAGCCGTCCCCAGCGATGGAATCGTTTTCCCCCGCGAACCGGTAAGCATTGCCGCCCACCATGGCTAAGCCCCTAAGCCAAGAAGAAATTGACATCCTGCTGCAGGTTCGCAGCCAGATGAGCGTTGGGTCAGAGACCTATGACATCGATGCGCTCGAGTCGATGATGACGAGCGACGTCGAGAAGCGGATCAACGCATACAACTTCAAGCGTCCTCGCCTTTTCTCCCAGGATCAGATGCGCGTGCTCAGCCACGTGCACGAAGCCTTCGCCCGCGACGTATCCGTATTTCTGTCCGCCCAGCTTCGAACCATCGTCGACATCAGCCTGACGGCCATCGACCAGGTACTCTACTCCGAGTACGTCATGTCCAGCGCGCCGCCGGCGGCGATCTTCGTGGCCGAGGCGCACGACCTGGGGCAGAAGATGATCTTCGAGTTGGACCCGCGGTTCGTCGTCTTCACCATCGAAAAACTCTTCGGAGGTCCCGGCGAGTTCCTGAAGAAGGCCCGTGAAGTCTCGCAAATCGAGCAGCGGATCATGGGCAAAGTCATGACGCGGGCCTTTCACGAACTGGAAAAGGCGTGGCGCCAGGTACACGAGGTTCGGATCGTAGAGGAGACTTTCGAGAGCAACGCCGAGTTCGTCCAGATTCTGCCGGGCGTCGAACCGGCCATGGTCTGTACGTTCGAAGTGGTGGTCTACGACCAGACCAGCTTCATCAATATCTGCTATCCCTATCTCATGCTCGAGCGCATGCTGAGCCGCTCGGCAATGTCGCAGTGGATCACGAGCGCTACGAGCGACGTGAATCCGAATGTGCGTGAACGGTACGAGGAGTCCCTGCGGGGCATGAATGTAGAAATGCGGGCCGAATTGGGCCGCACCCGCCTGGCTGTGAGCGAGTTGATGGAACTCGAGATGGGAGACGTCATTCCGCTCGACCGTCGTGTTACCGATCCCATAAAAGTATTTGTAGGGTCCAAGCACACCCTTTCGGCTATGGCGGGGAAGGCAGGCAAGCGCAGGGCGCTTCGTGTGCTCGAACTCATTTCCTCCGCCGCTACCAACGAAGACAATGAACTCGAATAACGTGGCCCAACTCATCCCCACCGCGCAGGAGGCGCTTCGCGGATTCCTGTCCGCCATCCTCGGCCAGGAGGCCCCGCTCACTATTGACCCCCCCGGCGAGACGAGCTTCGCGGATGCCCGCGCCCAGGCGGCGGCCTACCATAAGGTGACGGCTGAAGGGCCGGGGCTCCGCTACGCGATACTGCTGGACGACAAATGGCTCCCCCTCCTCTCGCACGCGATGCTGGGAGAAGCCATCGAAGCGGAGGGACAGGCCGGCGAGGATTTCCTACGGGAGATCGCGGGACAGGCGTACGGCAGTGTCCGTTCGACGCTGGTAGAATCCGGGAAGGCGCTGCCCGAGGTCTCGTTCAAGGCTTACACCTCCGGAGACGCTATCCCGGATGGTGCGCTCGACGATGATCTGTTGAAGGTTTCCTTCGGGTTGAACGTCGACGGGCAGTCCCTGGGTGGGTTTGCACTGTTACCCGCGGTGTACGAAGCGGTCGAGGCGCCACCGGCACCGGACGTGCCACGCGCCAGAGCGGCCGCTCCTGCACCCGTCGCCCCGCCCCTGGGCGGCACCGCCAGCCCGGTGGACGTCGCGCCGATCGCGTATCCTGATCTCGGGGCAGAGCACATCCGCGGCGACGGTGGCAACGTGGGCTTCGGAATGCTGGCAGACGTCGAGTTGGAAGTCACGGTGGAGCTGGGACGTCGAAAGCTGCCGCTCTCGGACCTGCTCCGGCTGACTACGGGCAGCGTCGTTGAACTGGAGAAACTCGTAGGAGAACCGCTGGAGGTGTACGCCAATGGCCGCTTTATCGCCGAGGGTGAAGCGGTAGTCGTAGACGAACAGTTCGGCATCCGCATCACGTCCCTGGCGGCGGCACGACAGCGAAGCAAGGCTTTCGTTTAACCTGTGCGGGCCACGATGCCGCGTACAGGCAGCCAGTGAAATCAGGACGAAGGGGGCGCAGGTTGCGCCCCCTTCTTTTTTGCTCCCCGCTCCTGCCGGACAGGAGCATGGCACCGTATTCGTGTATAGTGCAGGCGGGCCGTAGTTACCGGCTCACCGAGGCAAGAACTTTCCCGTTCCCAGCAAAATGTTCCATTCCACCACGTCCCCCCGGCCTCCCACCAGGGCATCCGGAGGGAATCCCTTTCTGAAGCGCGCCGGATTCTTCGCGGGCGCCCTGGTCCTCCTGTGGCTGGCATTCCAAATGCTGCCGTCCGCCCGCCCGGGAAGCGATCCGCTCTATACCGATACCGGCACGGTTGCGGCCAAGCCGAAGGTGATGCCGGCGCCGCAACATTCGATGCGCCTGGTGCAGCCCGGCTACGTCGTCGCCCTATTACTGCTGGCCGGCGGCGGGGCCTTCGCGATCTATCTGAGGCGGCGCAACGGCTTTGCCGGACCGAAATCCTCCCCCATCCAGATGCTGGGAACCACGCAGATCGCGCCGGGCCAGCAGCTCAGGCTCGTCTCCTGCGGGGACGAGGTGCTGCTGCTGGGCGTGACATCGTCGCAGATCAACCTGTTGAAGAGCTTCCCAGCGGACGCTTTCGGGCGAGACGCGCGCACGCCGGACGACAAGGAGTCAAACGAGTGGGTCCAGATGAGCACAGCGGAGCACGTCGGCAACTCATTTGCCTCGCTGCTCCAGCAGTTGGGAGCCGCGCCGCCGCAGCACACCCAGACCACGGAGCATAGATGGCCCGCCTGATCCCCGCACGCTCCAGAGTCCGCACGATGAGCCGGACGCGGACCGCCATCCCGGCTGCTCTCATGCTGCTGGTCGTGCTCACGGCCCTGCTGCCGGCGCCTGCCCTGGCGCAAGCCGGCAGCACCGCGACAGCTCTCATCGATTCGACCAGCACGGCGGGAAGCTTCAACTGGATTCCGAGCGTGAACATCGGCGGTACGCAGAATTACGAGCTGCCGATCCAGCTCCTCATCCTCCTTACCGTTCTCTCGCTCGCCCCGGCCATCATCATCCTGATGACGAGCTTCACGCGGCTCGTCGTCGTCTTCAGCATCCTGCGAACCGCGCTCGGCACCCAACAGTCCCCTCCGACACAGGTCATCATCGGGCTGTCGCTGTTCCTCACCCTATTCATCATGCACCCGGTGCTGAACAGGATCCAGACGGACGCGCTCGAACCGTACATGGAGGGCAAGATCACGCAGCAGATGGCGATGGACCGGGCTGCTACTCCGATCAAGGGCTTCATGCTGGCGCACACACGCGAAAAGGACCTGATGCTCTTCATGGACATGGCAGGCGTGGCCAGCTACAACAGCCCTGACGACGTTTCCCTCAATATCGCCGTACCCGCCTTCGTCATCAGCGAACTGCGCGTCGCGTTCCAGATCGGGTTCATGATTTTCCTCCCGTTCCTGGTAGTCGACCTCATCGTGGCGAGCGTCCTCATGAGCATGGGCATGATGATGCTCCCGCCCATGATGATTTCACTTCCCCTCAAGCTCCTGCTCTTCGTGCTCACGGACGGGTGGTACCTGATCGTCCAATCGCTCGTGCACGGCTACGCCTCGTAGCAGACTGACCGTAACCCCGAACCCTGATGAATACCGACATCGCGCTGTACTGGGTGCAACAGGCGCTCCAAACCGCGGCGATCATTTGCACTCCCCTCCTGGGTACCGCCCTCCTGGTGGGCCTCCTGGTGAGTATCCTGCAGGCCATCACGTCCATTCAGGAAGCGACGCTGAGCTATATCCCGAAGATGCTGGCTGTTGCGGTGATCCTGCTGCTGCTCTCCCCGTGGATGCTTCAGATGCTGGCCGATTTTACGACGCAAACCTTCACGTTCATTCCCAACATCTCGCGATAGCGGGCGCGACCGGCGAAGAGCGTAAGGAAGGCCGTGGCACTGAATCCGGAATACATACTGCGGATTTTCCTGATCTTCGTCAGGATCGGGGCGGTGTTGATGGTGGCTCCCTTCTTCAACCACCCTTCGGTACCGATCCGGATCAAGGTGTTCTTCTCGCTTTTACTGGCGTTCTCCCTCTCGGGCGTCATCCCCGGCACCCTCCCCCCCTATGCCGACACGACCGTCGGCATGGGGATGGCCATCGCCGTCGAAGCGATTACGGGAATTGCCATCGGGTTTGCCGGGCAGCTCATCTTCTGGTCGATACAGTTCGCCGGCGAGATCATCGGATTCGAGGTTGGCCTGAGCATGTCGCAGGCATTCGACCCGACCAGCAATTCCTCTAACAATGTCATGGGCCGGTTTCTGGCGCTCACGTTTCTGCTGGTTTTTGTGCTTCTCGACGGGCACCATCAGATTCTCCTGGCTCTGGCCGCGTCCTTTCAGGTGGTTCCGCTGGCAGGCGCCCACGTCGCGGCCGTCGGTCCTTTCCTGATGTCCTGCACGGGCGGGTTTCTGGAGACGGCCCTCCGGCTCGCCGCTCCTTTCATGGTGACGATCGCCCTGGTAGACACGTCCCTGGCGGTCCTGGGTCGCGTGGCCCCGCAAACGGACCTGTTCTCCATCAGTCTTCCGCTCAAGCTGCTCGTCGGCCTGGGCCTGGCCTACTTCTTCATGCAAGAGTTCTTCCCGGTAATCCCGACGATGATCGACCATATGACGGACGACATCCTGCACATGCTGGAGGCCATTGCGCCCCGGTGATAAGATCGTACGCCGAGAGCATCGGCGTGCCGACTCATGAGCGAACGCGACGAAAAACAGCACGACCCAACACCGAAGCGGCTTGCCAAAGCCCGTGAGGAAGGGAATGTCTTCCGCTCAAAGGAGGTCATCTCCTCGTTGACGCTGCTCTTTGCCGGCTGGGTCCTGCTCGCCGGCACCCCCGAAGCCTTCGACCGCATCGAAAAGCTGTGGAAGCGGCTATTTCTCCAGTCGACCAATACACCTCTCACGCTCGGGAGCGCTCCCGTTCTGCTCGGAGACGTGGGCCTCCAAATCGTCCTGTTGCTTAGCCCGTTCTTTCTGACGGTCATGGCCGCGGGCGTGAGCCTCAACGTGCTGCAATCGGGGTGGTCGATCACCACGAAGCCGCTCATGCCGAAATTCAGCCGTGTGAATCCCCTCGAAGGGATCAAACGGATGTTTTCCGCCCGCGGGCTTTTCGAGTTCCTCAAGTCGCTCGTCAAGCTGCTCATCATCGCACCGATCGCTTACAGCGCCGTCAAGGGCCATCTGTCGGAAATTCTGGTCCTGCACACACATTCGATCGATGAAGCGCTCATTATGGCGGCCTCGTGGATCGTCAGCCTTGTGGCCCACGTGACCCTGGCCATGCTCCTGCTCTCGGCCGTTGACTTCGTGTTTCAGAAGAAACGGCACACGCAGGATCTGAAGATGACACGCCAGGAAGTGACGGACGAAGCCAAGGAGCAGGAGGGCGACCCGCAGATGAAGGGGAAGCGCCGCCAGAAGGCACGTGAGATGATGCAACGCGCGCGGCTGGACCATGCGATTCTCAAGGCCGACGTGGTCATCACGAACCCGACCCACTACGCCGTCGCGCTCCGGTACAATCCCGGTGAAGCCGACGCACCGCAGGTTCTGGCCAAGGGCATCCGAAAGCGGGCGCTGCGCATGAAGGCCCTCGCTGTCGAAATGGGCGTGCCGATGGTCGAGAACAGGCCTCTGGCGCGCGCTTTGTACGCCAGTGTAGATGAGGGCAAGCAGATTCCCGAGGATCTCTATCCGGCGGTGGCTGCAATCCTCGCCGAAGTGTTCAAGAAACGGGGTCGGCGGTAAGAACACAGTGTAACGAACGCCTGACGGCCGGAATCCGCCGCAGGAATTTGTTGCCCGCTCCCCAACCCATCTGGAAAGAATAGCCGAGCAACGTGGCCGACGTAGTTACGAAAAGCGAAGCCGCCCTCACCCCGGCGCCGTTCCAACTGATCAATGGCGAGGTGCTCCTCGCCAGCGGCATCGTGCTCATCCTGTTCGTGATGATCATCCCGCTGCCCAGCTTCCTGCTGGACATGCTCCTGGCGACGAACATCGCCGTCAGCCTGGCCGTGGTGCTGACCGCCTTCTATGCCGTGCGCCCGCTGGAATTCGCAATCTTCCCAGGGCTGCTGTTGATGACGACGCTGTTCCGCCTGTCGCTGAATGTGGCGTCCACGCGCCTCATTCTGAGCGACGCGCAGGCGGGCGCGCTCATCCAAGCGTTCGGCGAGTTCGTGGTCTCCGGCAACTACGTGGTGGGCGGCGTCATCTTCATCGTCCTCGTCATCATCAACTTCGTCGTCATCACGAAGGGCTCCGGACGCATCGCCGAGGTCGCCGCGCGGTTCACACTGGACGCGCTCCCCGGCAAGCAGATGGCCATCGACGCCGACCTGAACGCCGGCCTTATCGACGAACACGAGGCCAGGGAGCGGCGGAGCGACGTGAGCCGCGAAGCCGATTTCTATGGTGCGATGGACGGTGCAAGCAAGTTCGTCCGCGGCGACGCCGTGGCCGGCCTCATCATTACGGCCATCAACATCGTCGGCGGCCTCATCATCGGCATCGTGCAGCACGGCATGACGGCCAGCGAAGCCGCACAGACGTTCACGCTCCTGTCTATCGGCGACGGCCTCGTGTCGCAGATCCCGGCGCTCCTCATTTCGACCGCTGCTGGCATCATCGTGTCGCGCGCGAGCGGCGGGGGCAACATGGCCGGGGAGTTCAAAGACCAGCTTTTCAAGAAGGCACATCCGCTCCTCATTACAGCAGCCTTTCTGGCCGTTATGGGGCTAGTGCCCGGGCTTCCGCTCATTCCGTTCTGGCTGCTCGCGGGTGGGATCGTCATGATCGGCCGAAACCGAATCCAGGTGGAGAAGGACGAGGCGGCGCAGGCCCTGCTCCCCGAGGTTGAAGAAAAACCCCCCGCAGCCGATTCGCCAGTCGACTTGCTCCTGGTCGATCCGCTGGAACTCGAAATCGGATATGCCCTGATCTCCATCGTCGATCCAGGCCAACAGGGCGACCTGCTGGAGCGGGTGAAGATGCTGCGCCAGCAGCTTGCGCTGGAACTCGGCGTGGTCATTCCGCCCGTCCGCATTCGAGACAACGTCGGCCTCGGAGCGAATCAGTACGTGATCAAGCTGCGCGGCAACCCCATTGGGGAGGGTGAAGTGCTTCCGGGCTATCACCTGGCGCTCCTGCCGGAAGACATGGAGACGCCCCCGCCGGGCATCCGCGTGAACGATCCCACATTCGGCCTCCCGGCCCTGTGGATCGCCGAGCGCAACCTCTCGGACGCCGAACGGCTGGGCCTTACGGTCGTCGAGGCCCCGGCGGTCGTCACGACCCACCTGCTGGAAGTCCTCCGCAAGAGCGCCTACCGGCTGCTGGACCGCCAGGAGGTCAAGAAGCTGGTCGACAAGGTGAAGGAATCCGCGCCGGCGCTGGTCGAGGAGCTCGTACCCAACGTCATGTCCATCGGCACGATCCAGAAAGTGCTCAAGCGGCTGCTGAAGGAGTGTATCCCGATCCGAGACCTCGTAACCATCCTGGAGGCCCTGGCCGACAACGCCCAGATTACGAAGAACGTGGACGTGCTCACAGAATACGTCCGTGCCGCCCTGGCGCCGACCATCACGCGGCAGTTTGCCAGCGCCGACGGGAGGGTCTATGCCTTCGTCCTCGATCCTTTGTTGGAACAGCACTTGCTTGAGCGGGCACAGTCGGGTGAACTGAACCCCGGCACGCTGGGGCTCAGCCCGGAACGCGCCGAGCGGGCCATCCAGGAGGCGGACCGCCTCGCCAAGCGGATGATCGGCATCGGCAAGGCACCGGTCCTCCTGACCTCGCCCGTGCTGCGCCCGACCCTCTATAACTTCTTCTCGCCCATGCTGTCCGACATCAGTGTGCTTTCCTACAACGACCTGGTGCCGGACGCATCGGTAGAGGTAAACGACCAGCTTCAGTTACCGTCCGCATGAGCAGGCGCCCCGTTCAACTGCAACCCTGCACCCTGAACACGCTGCCCGAGTCCTCTTTTCCACATTGCTATGAAGGTTAAAACGCTCACCGGCCCGTCGATCCAGGCCGCACTCGCCGAGGCCCGGCACCTGCTGGGCGACGAGGTCGTTCTGCTTGAGGCGGTTCCCGCCGAGAATGGCCAGCCGGCCCGTATCACCGTCATGTCCGACACACCGGTGCTGCAGCCTTCGGTGGAAAGCCTCAGGTCTTCCATCCTCGCGGTTTCCCCCACCCTTCGACACGCCCGTGAGGCAGTGGCCGAAGAGGCGGTCGAGGTCGGCGCCGCGCCGGTGCTGAACCGCACCAGGGAAGAAGCTGCCGTGACGTATGAAGGTGTTTCCGTGGCCCGCGGCGGCTACGCCAGCGCGTTTCCCGCCCGAGGGCGGCGGCGCTCCGAGCCCGGCTCCACGCCCCCGGTACACCGCACGGCCCTTTCCGCTCCCGCCTCCGGCATGGACATGCGGCGGCGGGACAGCCTGTTCACCGATGCGCGAAGCGACGCCGATGCGGAGCCTCGGTCGGCGGCAGCGGCTTCGCTGGCCGCGCGGATGGAGACGCAACTGAAGCAACTCAACGATCGCCTCCAGCAGTTGGAGAGCACATTCGGCGAGACCGTCATCGGAGCATCCATGCAATGGGCGGCGCACCCGCTCTTCGCCATGCTCCTGAAAAAGGGTATGCGTCCGGCCACGGCGGCAAGATTGTTCGACCGCATGGCGGGCAAAGGCTACACGCCAGATGCGGAACACGAGCGCCTTCACTGGGCACTCGCCCAGGAATTGCGGAATGCGCTGGACCTGGAGGCCCCCAGGTACGAAACCGGCACCCTCCTCCTGCTCGGTCCCAGCGGCGCGGGCAAGACCTCCCTGGCACTCAAGCTCGCCAAACACCAGAACTTCTATGGCCGGAGGCGCACGACGGTCATCTTCATCCAACCCGAAGACGAGCAACTGATCGGCTATCATACGCCGGTCGCCTTCTACCGGCAGCACGGGATACCGGTCCAATCCGTCCGCACGGCGGAGGAAATGCAGCAGGCCCTCGGCCGCGTGCAGCAGTTCGATCAGATCATCATCGACAGCAGCCCGATGCCGTCGCAGGAGCAGGAGGGGCGCCGCATGCTCGGCCACGTGCGCCGCGTGGCCGACGTCGTCATGCCCCTGCAAATCCAACTGGTCGTGAACGCGACCCGCGTGCTCGACGGGCTGGGAGCCGCGTTCCTCAAGAACATGCCCCTCCGGCCGGATTCCGTCGCCATCACACACCTGGACGAGGTAGACGATTGGGGCCGTATCGCGGAATGGATGATGGCGGCCAGCTTGCCGGTACGGACGGTGTCTATGGGCCAGCGCGTTCCCGATGGCCTGGCGAGCTTCTCCCCGTCGTGGTTCGTCGAGAAGATGATGCAGCGCTGAGCCGGCCCGTCCAGACTTCAAGCTCCACTGGGAGCAGGTTAGAATCCCTTTTGTCATGAAACGAGACTGCACCACCATCGCGATCACCAGCGGCAAAGGAGGCGTTGGGAAAAGCGTCGCCGCCGTGAACCTCGCCGAAACCCTCGCGCGTGCGGGCCGCCGTGTCACGCTCCTGGACGCCGACTTCGGACAGGGCGCCTGCCCCCTCCTACTCAACGAGGCCCCCGAGACCAGCCTGTTAGAGGCTATCCGCCGAGGTCAACCGGTAGCTACGGCCCTGCACCGAACGTCCGGCGGCCTCACGCTGGTACACTGCGTACCCGAAGCCGGCGAGGCCGAGAAGTATGAGCACGCACTCTACGCGGGCATGGACGATCTTCTGGCCCAACTACGCCGGACGAGCGAATTCATCCTCATCGATACGCCTGCGGGTACGGAGGGGCCGGTTCGATGGGCCCTCGACCGTGCAGACGTAGGTCTCCTGGTCGTCGTCGGCGAGCCCACCGCCATCGCGGACTCCTACCGGCTGGCGAAGATGGTCTGGCAAGCAGATCCCGCATATCCGATGGCAACCCTCGTGAACTTCGCGGACTCGAAGGAGGAGGCGCTGGGAATCGCTGAGCGCTTCGGACACGTGACGCAGCATTTCACCGGACAGGTTCCAAATTTCCTGGGCTGGGTACCTTTTTCCGTCCAGATTCGCCGGTCTGTCCAGGAGCAGTCACCCGCCGTCCGCACGCCCGGACCCGTCCGAACCGCGTTCGAGGAAGCCGTAGACGTTCTCGTCCACGGGCGGCGGCTGGCTCAGGAGGCCGTTTCTCTCCTGAATTAGGCGATCCCAGACTCCTCTGAGATGACGTCTCCCTCTCACACATGCCGGCCGGAGACGAAGCGCCACGCAAGTAGAAGAACCTCTTCCCAACGTTTCCAGCCGTCAAGCCTACTGGCATGTTCCTTGCGCCCTTAGAACAACTGTAATCACCGAGAAAGCCTGAACCCGTCTCATGCACGCGATCTTTTCACAACTTAGTGGCCTCATCGGACTCACCGTCTTTCTCACGCGCGCCTGGCGGCTGGCACCGGTCGACAGTGCCGTACTGACTGGAATCGGCGCGGCCCTTGCGGTTTACGCCACCCTCATAGCAGGCGACATCATCGTCCGGCGCATTTTGGCTTACAGCAATGCGGCATCCGACCCAAAAGCAGGTCGTGGGCGTCCGTCACGAGGCAACGCCCCGAATTCGGTGAGCACGCCGCGATCAGAGAAAATGGCGATGGCCGAGGCCGGCGCCGCATAAACTCCCCACCCACCACCCTTAATTCGCACCCCGTTAAGTCATGGCTCAAGATCTGCAGCTCCTGGCTGAGCGCCATGCAGCCGACCCGTCCCCTTCGAACCGCGAGGCGGTCGTGATTGCAGCAGTGCCACTCGTTCGGTCACTCATCGGTCGGCTGAGTCTTCCCGACCACATGCTGGCCTCTCGCGAGGATCTGGAGAATGTCGGGTTGCTCGGCCTTCTGCAGGCGCTCGATGGTTACGATCCAACCCGGGGGACGCCTTTCGTCTCCTATGCGTACGGCCGAATCCGGGGAGCCATCGTGGATTACCTCCGTTCGATTGACGCGCTGCCCAGAGAGCGCCGGAAGCAACTCGCCGAGGCCCAGCAGGCCATTGAAACACTTCGGCAGAAGATCGGTGACGAGCCGCAGGACCAGGATGTCGCCGATTTCCTGGGCCTCTCCATCGCTGAATACCACGCCATTCTGACCGACGCCCAACGACGTTTCGCGCTCTCCTTGCACGACTCGGCGGGACCCGACGGGGAGCAATCCGTGCTCGAAACCATTCCCAACGAAGACGCCTTTGCGGCTTTCGACGACATCGACCGGGAATCTCTCTACACCTACATCGAGACCATGGTCAGGGAACTTCCGCAACGGGAGCAAACGATCCTGGCGCTCTACTACTTTGAAAACCTGACGCTCCGGGAAATAGCCCAGTTGCTAAACCTGACCGAAGCGCGCATCTCGCAGATCCTCGGGAAAATCCTGAGCGGCCTTCGCAACCGGCTGAACAAAAGTCGGGTTCTGACCACCTGATAGGACCCACCGGGCGCGCTCTACGTGCCTGTCCCGAAGGCCCACCGCACTTCATCCTGAAGGCCCTCCCCTGCCGAATCCGAACCCTGGAACGGGCCCGGCATCACGGGTCCGGCTCCCCGGACGCCATTCGCGCGTCAAGCCTTGCGTAAACCGTTCATCCGAATTGTAACGAGGATGAACATTTGCCGCCTCCTATTGTATATTGTGAGGCTTGAAACTCTGCGAAGAACGCCGGGACCTGACCTCTCGATGCGACGTTTACCGCTTCCCTCGGAAATCATCACTTGGTGCGGCGGGTAGGTCATGCGCCTGCACCCCTCTCCATGTCTAGCGCTGCTCAGCGTCGGCCCAACCCGTGGCGACCTCTCCGGCCATTTCCCTTCGTACGGGCATTCTTATACGGCATTATTTATTGTACATATCGCATAATAGCACATCATTATAGTAGAGGCTGATTAATGGGTGTCATGACCAAGCTCCGGGACAGCACCGGAATCATCATGGGGTTGTTGATTGGCGCATTCCTCCTGATATGGCTCCTCAGTGATTCCGGCATGTTCCAGGCCATCGGCAACCCGTCGACGGGGCGTAACATCGCCATCGTAAACGGAGACCCGATCACGATCGACGAATACAACCGTGCCGTCAACGGGCAGATGGACCAGTATCAGTCCCAGACCGGTGAGTCCATGCCCCCACAGATGGTCGATCTCACGCGGGACCGCGTGTACGAAGCCCTCGTGGAGGACCGTCTGGCCCAGCAGCAGATGGAGAAACTCGGCATCAATGTGACCGACCAGGAGATCTACGACATGGTGCTGGGTCCCAATCCCCACCCGATCATCCAGACCTATTTCGGTGACGGGAAGGGGGGCATCAATCGTACACTCCTCCAGAACTTCGCGCAGGATCCCGGGGCCCAGCCTCAGTGGATCCAGCTGGAACAGTACCTCCGTTCCGAGCGGCGGCGCGAGAAGCTGGCGGGCCTGATCGCCTCCTCCGTACGCGTGACGGACCAGGACGTTATCGACGAGTACAACCGCCGCAACCGCGCGGCAGACGCCCAGTACGTGGCACTCCGCTACGCAGCGGTCCCGGACGACTCTGTGAACGTAACCGAGGACGACCTGCGTGCCTTTTACGATGAGCACGAGAAGGAATTCGAGCGCCCGCGCACGGTCCGCCTCAATTACGTCACCGTATCGAAGGCTCCTACGCCACAGGATACCGTCGCCACCGTAAACGAACTGGCAAAATTCAAGGACGAGTTTGCCGCGGCAGAGAATGACTCGACGTTTCTCGCGCAGAATGGCTCCGAACAACCGTACTCGTCGCGCTACGTGACCCCGGCCGATCTCGATCCGAAACTCGCTTCGGCCATTTTCCCGGATCCGAGTGAAGGGCGGGTGATCGGACCCATTGTCGCGGGCACGAGTGCCCACCTGGTGAAGGTAGAGGACGTGCAGCCTGCCACGCAGGAGGCCATTCGCGCCCAACACATTCTGTTTCGTGCCCAGGAAGGAGACGAGGCTGCCCGGGCAAAGGCCCTGCTGCAGGCGCAGGACGTAAAGCGCCAGATCCAGTCGGGCGCCAGCTTCGAAGAAATGGCCCGGAAGTATTCGGACGACGCAAGTGCGGCGCAGGGCGGCGATCTGGGCTGGTTTCAGAAAGGGCGGATGGTGAAGCCCTTCGAGGACGCGGCATTCTCAGCGCCTGTCGGTCGGGTGGTCGGTCCGGTAGAAACCCAGTTCGGGTATCACCTCATCGAGGTGACGAATAAGGCGGACAAAGAGGTAAAGCTGGCTGACTTCACCTTCCGCATTCGGCCTGACGTTGCCACACTGAACAAGATCCAGGAAACCCTGGACGACCTCCAGTACTACGCGACGGAATCGCACGACTTCGCAAACGAAGCCAAGCGACGCAACCTGAACGTCCGGACCGTCGAGGTCGAGGCCGACCAACAGTTCATACCGGGCGTCGGCAACAGCCGTAAGCTGACGAACTTCATCGCAGAGGCCGAGCAGGGCGGCATCAGCGACGTCATCGAGTTGAACGACCAGTTTATCGTGGCGGAAGCTGCTGAAGTACACGAGGCGGGCGTCCGGCCGTTCGATGCGGTCAAGGCCGAACTGGAGCCCCGCGTCAAGCTGGAGAAGAAAAAGGAGATTCAGGTCCGCCGCCTTGAGAACGCCATCAAGCAGGGCAACCTGGATGCGGGAGCCGAGGCAGTCGGGCAGCCGGTTCAGACGGCAAGTAACGTCGGGTTCAGCAACCCGGTCATTCCAGGGCTGGGCCGCGAACCCGAGTTCGTCGGCACGACACTGGGACTCGAGAAGGGTGAAACGTCGGGCGTGATCGATGGTGAGAACGCAGCCTACGTCATCAAGGTGACGGAGATCCGGGAACCTGCGCCGCCGTCCGACGCCGTCAAGGAGCAACTCAAGCAGCAAATGCTTCAGGAGCGCCGCTCGACCCTGCTCAACCAGTGGCTGACTTCGCTCAAGGACCAGGCCGATATCCAGGACTTCCGGCGCCGCTTCGAGTTGTAGGGGCTGCGTGGATTTACGCAATAGCAAGAAGCCCGGCTCTCATTTCGAGAGCCGGGCTTCTTGCTATTCACAGTTGAATTCAAATCTCTACCGTTCCCCGGAATACGAACTCGGCCGGACCTTCCAGATACAGGTTCTCCACTCCGTTGCCGTCGACGTCGAACCCCACGCTGAGCGTCCCGCCCGGCATCTCGACGTCGACACGGTCGGTCGACACGAGTCCCATGAGCCTCGCGACCAGCGCCGACGCCATCGCCCCGGTCCCACACGCCAGCGTCTCGGCCTCCACCCCCTTCTCAAACGTCCGAACACGCAGGCGCGGATTTCTGGATTTCCCGTTCTGCATGACCTGGACGAAGTTGACGTTGGCGCCTGTGGGCGCGAGCGCCTCATCGTGCCGCACCGCGCGCCCGCACGCATCCACTGGCGTCGCGTCCACGTCCTCGACGAAGCTCACCACGTGCTCCGTACCCGTCCAGATATAATGCACCGGACCGACGTACGAGGCCAGGCTTCCGGCCAGTTGCTTGTTCGGTGTAAAATGGCGCGGGGGCTGGACGTAGATGCGCACCGGCCCGTCTGCCTCGTCCGGCACAGAAGCCCGATACAGGCCCGCATCCGATTCAAACGTCATCTCCGGATCCTGGATGCCCGCGAGACGGGCGAACCGCGCGAGGCAACGCGCGCCGTTTCCGCACATGGTCCCCAGCGAACCATCGGCATTGTAATAACGCATCCGATAATGATGCTGCGGATCCTCCGGCGTGGCAAAGGCCAGGAGGCCGTCGGCCCCCACTGCTACACGGCGCACACACAGCCGATGGGCCAGATCCGACAACTCGGCTTCCGAGAAATTGTAGAACCGGTTGTCGATCACGACAAAGTCGTTCCCCGCGCCGTTCATCTTCGTAAATTCGAGCACGAGTTTGCGCTGCATAGTAATACGAGGCCGGTCAATAATTGGATGAGACGCAACGGGCACCAGGCGGATATCATACCGTACAATGCACGGGCGCCGAATGGAAGTCCGGTCGGCCCGATTCCTTAACGACGCCCCGACGTATCAAAGTTCCGCACCGCATTCTTTACCAGACAGCAAACCACTTGGCAGAGAAGAGAATCACCATTGAAGGAGCAGAACCCCTCCTCCTGTTTGGCTTCAACGACATATTTCTGCGCCGCATCGAAGCCGCCTTCCCGGACACCCAAATCACCGCTCGCGGGAACCAGGTCTTCCTCCGAGGAGACCAGGACACCATCGACCGAATCGCAAAGGTTCTGGATGAGTTGATCCTCATCCTGAACCGAAACGGCAACCTTACCGAGAACGACGTCGATACCGTCCTCGCGCTGTTCACGATCGGCGACGGCGTTGGACGGGCAGGGGCGGACACGCGCGATGTCGTTCTGTTCACGCCCCAGGGCGGCACCATCAAGGCCAAAACGCCGAACCAGGCACGGCTGGTCGAATCGGCCCGCAGCAACGACATCGTCTTCGCCATCGGACCCGCCGGCACCGGCAAGACCTACACGGCGGTCGCGCTGGCCGTCTCAGCACTCAAGTCCCGCCAGGTGAAACGGATCGTGCTGTCGCGTCCCGCCGTCGAGGCGGGCGAGCGGCTCGGCTTCCTCCCCGGCGACCTGCGCGAGAAAGTAGACCCCTACCTCCGCCCACTGTACGACGCGCTGGAGGACATGATCGCCCCGGACAAGCTCCGGGCCTACATGGATCAGAACGTGGTGGAGATCGTCCCGCTGGCCTACATGCGCGGCCGGACCCTCAACTCGGCGTTCGTCATCCTGGACGAGGCGCAGAACGCCACCACGCAGCAGATGAAGATGTTTCTGACCCGCCTCGGCGCCAATAGCCGTGCGATCATCACGGGCGACACGACGCAGACCGACCTCCCTTCCATCAACCTGAGCGGACTCGTGGAAGCGCGCGACATCCTCGAAGGCGTCGAGGGGATCTCCTTCATCTATTTCGACAAGAACGACGTCGTGCGGCACCGGCTCGTAAAGGAAATCATCGATGCGTATGAGCGGCACTCGAAAGAAAGCGAAGGCGCGTATGCTGAATTCCCGAAGCGGGCGTGATACCGATCAGGACTGCGCATAGTCGTAGAAGCCTCGGCCGGACTTCCGGCCGAGGCGGCCTGCGGTAACCATCTTCCGAAGGAGCGGGCACGGGCGGTACTTGTCCTCCCCAAGTTCCCGATGCAGCACCTCCAAGATGTCGAGGCAGATGTCGAGTCCGATCAGGTCGGCCAGGGCGAGCGGACCCATCGGGTGCGCCATTCCTAGCTTCATGACGGTGTCGATGTCCTCGGGCGAGGCGACATTTTCCAGGACGCAGTAGACGGCCTCGTTTATCATCGGCATGAGGATGCGGTTGGAAACGAAGCCGGGGAAGTCCTGCACGGCAACCGGCGTCTTGCCCAGCTTCTCCGCGAGCCGGTACGTTCGCCGGAAGGTCTCATCGTTCGTCTCCAGTCCGCGCACGATCTCCACCAGCCTCATCACCGGGACGGGATTGAAGAAGTGCATCCCGATGACCCGGCCCGGCCTTGCTGTCTGCGCGCCCAGCCACGTGATGGAAATGGACGAGGTGTTGGTGGCCAGAATGGCGTCCGCTTTCGCCCGTTCGTCCAGGGTCCGAAAGACCTGGCCCTTTACGTCCTTCCGCTCCGTGACCGCCTCCACGATCAGATCCGCATCACCTGGATCGATTTCATGCCCGGAGGAGATGCGCCCCAGAGCCTCCCTTGCGCCCTGATCCGATACCGTGCCTTTGGAGACCTGCCGGTCCAGGTTCTTCTCAATGGCAGCGAGCCCCTTTTGAAGCGACTGCTGATCCAGGTCGACCAGCTGCACGTCATGCCCCGCGAGGGCGAACACGTGCGCAATACCGTTCCCCATCGCCCCCGCCCCCACGACCATCACCTGTTCCATGTACCCGTCCCGCTGGTCAAATTGAGGATAATCCCGAATCTCCAAGAACCTGACGTAAACCTGCCCGCCCC